>NZ_LEKR01000019.1:0-78162 GCF_001580555.1 Stenotrophomonas sp. DDT-1 | reverse complement strand
GGGTCCGGTTGCGGGGGACGCTGCAAGTACGTCCATGTAAGCTCGGTCGCCGCATCCATGCGGCTCACGCCCCCGCAACCGGACCCACCCCGCCTTCGACAGATTTCCATGATCTGCCGCAACGGCATGAGCTGCTCCTGGTGGGTGTCGACCTTGGTCGACACGTTTGGGTCGGTACGGGGTCGGATCCCGTTGCTTCGCAACGGGCTCTGACCCCCGTGCATAGATAGCATGGTCTGTTCGATTCATTGATTCCTGATGGGTGACTGGGTTCACGGAGCCTGGCTCCACGTCGCCCGTGGGCGGCGGTCATCGCAATGACATGTGCCCCCGGTACGGTTTGAGCCCGCTTGCGGGTCGCGCGCGGGCCGGGGTTCCGGTCGTGGTGCGCGTCCACTGCAGCTGCTGTCGCTGCCGAGGGTCATGTGTTCTACGTCAGGGGGCTGAATGGACACCACGCGGTCAGAACTTGGAAGGTGGCCATCGCCGCATGGCTGCTGCTGTCCTTTGCC
Organism: Stenotrophomonas sp. DDT-1; assembly: GCF_001580555.1. Taxonomy (NCBI): domain Bacteria; kingdom Pseudomonadati; phylum Pseudomonadota; class Gammaproteobacteria; order Lysobacterales; family Lysobacteraceae; genus Stenotrophomonas; species Stenotrophomonas sp. DDT-1. The sequence goes on along the minus strand of NZ_LEKR01000019.1, from coordinate 77,650 downwards.
GCTGCCGCACAGGACGCGGTTCATGCCTACGACATCCCTGCGCAGCCGCTGGAACAGGCGGTCGAGCGCTTCAGCGTCATCAGTGGGTGGTCGGTGATGTACCCCGGCGACCTTGCTTCGGGCCGCAGCAGCCATGCGCTGCGCGGGAGCCTGGCACCGCTGGCGGCGCTGGAGTCGCTGCTGCAGGACACCGGGATCGAGGCCGAGGTGATCGGCGAGCAGCGCGTGGTGCTGCGCCGGGGCATGCCCTCGCCTGCGGAACCCGGTGTTGGCGCGGGGCTGCCCGAGGCCGAACGCCGGCGTCGCTACGGCGGGCTGCAGCAGCGGCTGCGTGCGGCGTTCTGTGACGACCCGGAGATTGCGCCCGGCCGCTATGCCGCAACGCTGCGCTTCCGCATCGACGGCGCGGGCCAGGTGAGCGAGCCCGAGCTGCTGTCCGGCAGTGGCAGTGATCGCCGCGACGCACGCCTGCTGCAGGCGCTGCACGGCCTGGTGCTGGCGGCCGAGGCCGCCGCGCTGCCACAGCCGGTGACGCTGCAGATCCGTCCTTCCGGCACCGACCACGACTGCGGCCGGCGCGCGCCCCATCCATGACTTCAAGGATTCGAACATGAACAACGGTACGGCTGGGGCGGTTGATCTGATGGACCACCTTCTGGGTGCCTACGACGAGCTGAAACGCCGGTTGGTGCGCAAGCTCGGATCGGAAGAGCTGGCCGGCGACGCGCTGCAGGACACGTGGATGCGCCTGAGTGCGCGCCGTGACCGCCTGGACGCGGTGCAGAACCCTGCGGCCTACCTGCTGCGGATGGCGATGAACACCGTGATCGACCGCCAACGCGCAGACCACCGCCTGCTGAGCCTGGAGGAGGTGGATACGCTGATGGACATGGCCGACCCGGGGCCGGGGCCGGCGCAGGCGGCTGAGCTGGACTTCGCGCTGGAAGACATGGTCGGCCTGCTGCAGCGCATGCCCGAGCGCCGTCGTCGCATCCTGCTGGCGATCCGCGTTGATGGCCTGCAGCAGCGCGACGTGGCCGACCACCTCGGTGTGTCGCTGCGGTTGGTGCAGCGGGAGCTGAAGGCAGCCCAGGACTACCTGGCCGAACGCAGCGGGCAGGGGCGCCAGGTGCGGTTCTGAGCGACGGCATCCGTCTACACTTTGACGCCGAGCAGAACCCCGCAGCGTGCGGGTCCGGCATGAGCTCCCATGGATCCTGACGACCGCCCGCAACGCCCGCTGGATGCCGTTGAGCGTCAGGCCCACGCGTGGGTGGTGCGGCTGACCTCGGGCGAGGCGACCGCTGCCGATGGGCGCCGGTTCCGTGCATGGTGCGAGTCCGACCCGCGTCATCGTGAAGCGTTTGGCCGTGCGCGCCGGCAGTGGGAGCAGGTGCGGCTGGCCGGCGAGCGACTGCCCGCCGCCGCGCGCCAACCGGTCGCGCCGACGCCGGCCCAGCGCTGGAGCCGGCGCGCCTTCCTGGGCGCTGCGGTGGCGGCGCCAGCCAGTCTGGTGGTGGTGGCGGCGCTCCGCCCGCCGCTGGGATTGTGGCCGTCGGTGACGGCGATGGCGGCCGATTTCCACACCGGCACCGGTGAACGACTACAGATCGCGCCCTCGCCGCAGCTCAGGATCGAACTGGATACGCAGAGCAGCCTGCGCCGCCGCGCGCACGCGCAGGGCGAAGGCTTCGAGCTGGTGCAGGGCCAGGCCGCGATCGAAACCGGTGCTGGCCTGCGCCTGGCACTGTTCGCGGGCCCGGGTTGCGTGATTGCCGATGAAGGTGCGGTGCGCCTGGACGTGCGCAACACCCACGGCCAGGTACGGGTGACCTGCCTGCAGGGTAGCGCCCGTATCGAGCACCCGCAGGGTCGCCTGCAGCTGCAGGCCGGCCAGCAGACCCGGTTCGACGAGCGCCTCAGTGGCGTCGTGGCCGAGGCCGTGGCTTCGGAAGTGAGTGCCTGGACCGAAGGCATGCTGGTCTTCCGCCGTGCACCGCTGCGCGAGGTGGTGGACGAGATCAACCGTTACCGGCGGGGCAAGGTACTGCTGGGTGAATCGGCATTGGCGCGCGCGCCGGTCAGTGGCCGCTTCCGCATCGATGATCCGGATGCGGCGCTGGAGCAGCTGCGACTGACGATGTCGCTGGATCTGCGTCGCTTTCCGGGTGGCATCGCCGTCCTTGGATAGATGAAGGCGCTGGCCGTGCGCACCGCGCAGGGCTGTTGCAAGCGAGGAGAGGCCAAGGATGCGCAACGAGACCATCGGTGTGCTCGATCTGCGTCGCAATCTGTCTGCATTGCTGGAAACCACCCAGCGAAGGCCCCTGATGGTGCATCGTTATGGTTCGCCCTGGGTGTGCGTGGTGTCTGACGCGCAGTGGCAGCAGCAGGCGGTGCTGCTGGACTTCAATCCGCAGTCACACCCACTGGCGATGCTGCTGCGGCTGCAGCAGCAGGAGATGCCCTTGGTTGAATCCGGTGCGCTGCCGCCTGCGGCGCTCGCACGCGCACTGCTGTTGGCGGACATCCATGGCATTGACGATCTCACGCAGCTGCATGAGCAGGTACTGCATCATCGGCTCTGGCACTGGTTCGTGGCGGGCGCCCATGGGGTGATGGACGGGTGGCAGCTGCCCGCGCTGCGCGTCGCGCTGGCGTCATGGTGCGATGACGTGGACATGACCGATGCACTGGTCGCATTCGCTGCCCGCAGCGACGTGGCGGTACTGGCCCGCCGTTGTGGGGGTGACGCACCGCGGCTGCAGCGCGAAGCCTGCAGGCGGATGACGCTGCGATGACGTTGCCGATGAAGCGCCACCCCGTGCACAGAGTTGCCTTCGCGGTGTCGCTTCACTTGCCTTGCTGACGTCTTCTCCAGAGTACGACGCACCACGCGTCGCGGAGCACGGGCGGCGCAGATGGAAGACAGTCGCAGGATCAGCATGCTGGAGCTGGATCGCCACCTGAGCCAGTCACTGGAGCAGGCACGGCACACGCCCCTGAACGTGCAGCGTTACGGGCGCTCGTGGGTCTGGGTGCTGTCCAGTGACGCCTGGGCGGATGCGGCGCGCTGGGCGGCACTGGACAGCAGTGCGCATCCACTGGCGGCACTTCGAAAGGCCCTCGACCTGCGGCTGTGGCCCTGGCCCGACGCGGCCATGAGCGCGCTGCCACTTGGCGCAGCCGATGCGCGACTGCTGCAACGTGCGGCCTTGCTGGTGATCGTGCGTGACCTCAACAGTGCGCAGCGTGTGTACGACGACCTGCGCTACCACCAGGCCTACCGCATGTTCATCGGCCTCGACCACGGCACCGCGTGGTCGCCGACACAGTGCGTGCGCCTGCTGCAGGCGTGCGTGCATCCGTTGCTGCGCGAGTGCATCGACCAAACACTGGCCAGCGTGCCGCCGCACCTGCTCGAGGCGGCACGCGTGCCGGCTGCACGTGCGCCCGCACAGGCAACCGCGCAGCGAATCGCAGGCGGATGTTTATCGTACTGACACATGCACCGCTGACCATGGTGCAGCGGTCTCTTCCGGGATGACGAGGGCGGAACAATGGCAAGGCAGGCAGGTGGTCGCAGGGCTCGGCAGCAGGGCTTCAGCCTGATCGAGATCATGGTGGTGGTGGTGATCATCGGCATCCTTGCCGCGCTGATCGTGCCGCGGTTGATGGACCGTCCGGACCAGGCGCGTGTGGTGGCGGCGCGCCAGGACATCGCGGCGCTGATGCAGGCGCTGAAGTTGTTCAAGCTGGACAATGGGCGCTATCCCAGTGCCGAACAGGGCCTGCAGGCGCTGGTGAAGCCGCCGCAGGGCAGCGGTGCGTTGCCGGTGACGCCGTACCTGGATCGCCTGCCGAATGACCCGTGGGGCCATCCGTACCAGTACCAGGTTCCAGGCACTCATGGCGACATCGATGTGTTCTCGCTGGGTGCGGACAGCAAGCCCGGTGGCGACGCCGGGAACGCAGACATCGGCTCCTGGCAGCTGTGAGGCGTGCTGATGGCAGCCCGGACGCGTTCGGTTTCATGCATCCACCAGCGTGGCGTGGCGGTGATCGTCGCCTTGCTGGTGGTGGCATTGGTGGCCGTGATTGCCACTGCGCTGCTGACCCGGCAGTCGGCGCAGCTGCGCGCGCTGCGCGGCGACCAGTTGCGCGCACAGGTACGCATGGCGGTGGATGCCACGCTGGAGCGTGCGGCGCAGCAGCTGCGTGAGGATGTCCAGGAGCAGCTGACCACGGTGCGCAGCGGGCGCTGGGCGCGCCCGTTGCAACTGCAGGCGCCGTTGCCGGTGCAGCTGCAACTGGTCGATGCGCAGTCGATGTTCAACCTGCGCAACCTGCTGGCACAGGGCAGGCCGGACCCCGAGGCGCGGGGCGCGTTCGTCGCGTTGTGTGCCGGGCAGGGGCTGGGCCAGGGCACCTGCGCATCCGCGGTGGACCACATCCAGGCCCGCCTGCGCGACGGCGATATGCCGGCGCAGGCGCCGCTGCCGCGCGAATCACTGATCGAACAGGCGCTGGCCGGCGCCGACCCGGTGGCGTTGCAGGCGCTGGCGCGGCGCACCGTGGTGTTGCCGGCGCAGACCCTGGTCAACGCCAACACCTGCGACCTGAGCGTCCTGCAGGCGGTGGCGCCTGCGGTGGAACCGGCAAGGCTGCAGGCGCTGCTCGCTGAGCGCGACGCCGGCCACTGGCTGCTCAACCGCGGTGACATCGCCAACCGACTCGAACTGAGCAACGAACAGATGGCCGTGCTTCCGCTGGGTATCCATAGCGAGTGGTTCCTGGCCGTGGGCCGGGTGCAGGCTGACGGCAGCGCGGTTGATTTTCGCGCGCTGCTCTGGCGCGAGTACCGCGACGACGGCGTGCGTGTGCAACGCGTGTGGACGAGGATCGGCGCATGACCGTGCAGCTTCGGGTGCGCTTGCCGGTGCTTGAGCGTCTGCGCGCCGACAGCGCGGTGGACTGGGCGCAGCTGCACAAGGGCGAGGTGCTGGCTCACGGCCGCGACACGCTGGCGGCGCTGGGTCTGCGGCATCCGCGGGCCACGGTGCATGCCTGCCTTGATCCGAACGACCTGATCCTGCTGGAACTGCAGCTGCCGCCGCTGTCCGGGCGCCGCCTGCAGGCGGCGTTGCAGGGCGAGGTGGAGGCCATGCTGCTGGATGACCTGCAGGAGGTGGCGCTGGCCCACGGTGCGCAGGCGGCAGACGGTACGGTTCCGGTGGCCTGGCTCGGCCAGCAGGCCATCGCGCAGGCGCAGCAGCTGCTGGCCTCGTGTGCGCTGCAGCTGCAGGCGTTGTATCCGACGCCACTGCTGCTGCCTTGGCAGGACGGCCACGCCACGCTGCAGGTCAGCGGCGAGCATCTGCTGGTGCGCAGCGGGCGCGATCGGGGACTTGTCCAATGGTATGGCGGACGTGACGCGTCTGCGGTGATGCAGGCGTTGGCCACCCGCCTGCAACAGGCCGGCGTGCGGGCCGTGCAATGGATCGACAGCGTACCGCCGGCGTGGCCGGACAGCCTGCCGGGCACCGCCGTCGCGCATGAACGGCAGGCCTGTGGCCCTTTGCCGGGGTGGTCATTGCCGCTGCCCGGCGCAGGCCGTCAAGCGCCGCGACTGGCGATCGGCCTGGCACTGGCGGCGGTGCTGCTGGCTGCACTTGGCCTGCAGTGGCAGGTCTCGCGTTGGCGGGTCGAGGGTGAGGCGCTGCAGCAGGACATGGTACGGCAGTTCAGCGCACGCTTTCCGGAGATCACCGACGTGGTGGACCCGGTGTTGCAGGCAAGGCGAGCGCTGGCGGTTCCGCCGCCAGCGCCGCCGTTGCCGGCGCTGCAGCGTCAGGTCGCCAGCACGCTGCATGCGGTTCCGGAGCTGGCGGGTCAGGTGCACAGCCTGCACTACCAACCCGGGCAGGTGTACCTGGAGCTGGACGCCGATGCCCAGGCATTGGCCGACGATCCACAGCGGCTTGAGCACTGGCAGCAAGCGATGCAGGCGCAGGGGCTGCAGCTGGCGCGCGACGCCGGTGGACGCCTGCGGGTGAGCGGAGCGGGACAGTGACGACCCGAACCCTGCGGCTGGGCGAGGGGCTGGCGGGCCTGCAGCAGCGCTGGCAACGCCTGCCACCGCGCGACCGGCTGATGCTGTGGGTGATGGTGGTGGCGCTGCTGGTGGCGGGCCTGTGGTCGTTCTGGCTGGAGCCCCTGCTGAAGCAGCGCACGCACTGGCAGGCCGAACTGCCACGGCTGCAGGCGCAGCATCGCGCACTGGCACCGCTGCTGCGCGCCCGTGAGCGCCAGCAGCTGGCGCAGGGCCAGCATCCGACCCTCGCCGGGCTGCGTGACCAGATCAAGTCCGCCGGTCTGGCTGGCGGCCTGCATATCGAAGCGCGCGACGGGTGCTGGCACCTGCAGGTACGGGCCGTACCCGCCGATGCGCTATGGAACTGGCTGCTGCCGCTGCTGGCCGACCCGGCCATCGAGTTGCAGCAGTTGCAATTGACACGCACAGGGGATGCGAACATGCCGGCGGCAAGGATTTCCGGAAACATCGTGATGGTGGCTCCTGCGGGTGCCCATCCATGAGGGCGATGCGCAGCCTTGCCTGCAGTGCCGCATTGGCACTGATCGTGGGCATGGCCCACGTGCCGGCGCCGGTGGCGGCGCAGGACACAGGCGATGAGCCGGTGCAGCTGAACCTGGTGGATACCGATATCGGTGGTGTGCTGCGCATGGCGGCGCGCTTCACCGGACGCCAGTTCCTGGTCGACCCACGCGTGACCGGCAAGATGACGGTGGTTTCCGATGGCCCGGTCAGCCGTACCCAGGCCTACCAGCTGCTGCTGGGCGCACTGCGCATGCGTGGCTTCGCCGTGGTCGAGAACGGCGGCGTCAGCCGGGTGGTGCCGCAGGCCGATGCCAAGCTGCTCGGTGGCTGGGTGGGTAGCGGTGGTGCAGGGGGCGAGATCGCCACGCGTACGTTTGCGCTGCGCTATGAGAATGCGGCGGCGCTGGTGGCTGTGCTGCGGCCAATGATCAGCCCGGACAATCCGATCACCGCCAATCCAGGCAACAACACCCTGGTGATCACTGACTACGCCGACAACCTGGAGCGCATCGCGCGGGTGATCGCCAGCGTCGATACACCGGCCGGTATGGACACCGATGTGGTGAAGCTGCAGCAGGGCATTGCCGTTGACGTAGCGGCGATGGTCGCGCCGCTGCTGGATGCGCAGGGCGCCGAGCCGGGCCAGAAGGTGGTGGTGATGGCCGACCCGCGCAGCAACAGCGTGCTGCTGCGTTCCAGCAGCCCAGGCCGCACCCGCCTGGCGCGGCAGCTGGTGGAGAAGCTGGACCGCGCGCAGGACGAGTCCGGCAACCTGCATGTGGTCTACCTGCGCAACGCCCAGGCCAACCAGCTGGCCGGTGTGCTGCGTGGCGTGGTGGCCGGACAGAGCGATGCACCGGCCATGGGTAGCAACGAAGGCATCACCCCGCTGCCGGGTGACGCCAACCGTTCCACGCCCATCCAGCCGTCGCAGTCGCAGCAGGCCAAGACCGGTGGCAATGCGCTGGAATCGCAGCGGCTGGACCCGAACCGCCGCGACCCGATCGACGCCGGCAGCACCGGCTTCAGCCAGAACGGCATTTCGGTACAGGCGGACGTGGCCACCAACACCCTGCTGATTTCGGCGCCGGAGCCGGTGTACCGCAACCTGCGGCGGGTGATCGACCAGCTCGACCAGCGCCGTGCGCAGGTGCTGGTGGAAAGCCTGATCGTGGAGGTCAACCAGACCGACGCGGCCGAGCTGGGCGTGCAGTGGATGCTGGGCAATGGCCGTACCTTTGGCGGCACCCACTTCGGTGGCGCCACCGGCGGTAGCGGGCTCAATACCGGTGCGCGTACCACGCTGGACGTGCTGCCCAAGGATGGCCTGAAGATCGGCGTGATCGACGGCACCATCAACCTGCCCGGTGTCGGCCAGATCCTCAACATGAAGGCGCTGGCCACTGCGCTGCAGAGCAAGGGCGGCGCCAACATCCTGTCGACACCGAACCTGATGACGCTGGACAACGAGGCAGCCAGCATCATGGTCGGCCAGACCGTGCCGTTCGTCAGTGGCCGCTACGTGACCGACGGTGGCGGCGGCAGCAACAACCCGTTCCAGACCATCGTGCGCGAAGACGTGGGCCTGAAGCTGCGGATGCGCCCACAGATTTCCGAGGGCGGTACGGTGAAGCTGGACATCTACCAGGAAGTCAGCAGCATCGACGCGCAGAGCGCGAACAGCACGGCCGGCATCATCACCAACAAGCGCGCACTCGATACCAGCGTGCTGCTGGACGATGGCCAGATCATGGTGCTCGGTGGCCTGCTGGAAGACAGCGTCAGCCATGGCCGTGATGCGGTGCCGGGGCTGGGGAAGATCCCGGTGCTGGGCGCCTTGTTCCGCAGCGACACGCGCAAGCGCGCCAAGACCAACCTGATGGTGTTCCTGCGCCCGCACGTGGTACGCGACCCGGCCGCCGGACAGCGCCTGACCCGCGACCGCTACGACTACATGCGCAATGCGCAGGCCGGCGCGCAGCCCGTACAGAGCTGGGCCTTGCCCGCGCTGTCGGCGCCGCAGCTGCCACCGCAGGACCTGTCGGTACTCGGCCAGGGCAATGCGCGCGATGGCCACGGCCAGCCGTTGCAGAACACCAGCCTGGCAGCGTTGTATCCGGCCGGTGACGGCGATGCGCAGCTGGTGCAGTTCGCACAGGGGCTGGAGCCGAGCCGTGCCAGCCAGAGCGTGGCGCAGGTGCGGGCGCTGGGCCTGCAGGCCTACGCGGAGGCGACGCCGGGCGAGGGTGGGCAACGCCTGCGCGTGCGGCTGCCGCGTGATCCGGCGAAGTTGGATCCGGCATTGCAGCAGCTGCGCGGGCTGGGCTACACGCCGGAACTGGTGATCGGGCCGTGAGCGCCGTTGTGCCGCTGCCATACGCGTGGGTGCGCAGCCACGGCGTGATGCTGTCCGAAGCCGGTGGCGAGCCGGTGCTGCTCGGCACGGCCGACACGGCGGCGTGGGCCGTGGCCGAGCTGCGCCGCCGGCATGGCCCGATTCCGTTTCAGGCCCTGGATGCGGCGACCTGGCAGCAGCGGTTGGGTGAGCAGTACCGTGACGGTGGTGATGCCGCGGCCGTGGTCGGTGCCGCCGAAAGTGAAGTCGATCTGGACCGGCTGATGCAGGACATGCCGGAGGTCACCGACCTGCTGGATGCGCAGGATGATGCGCCGGTGATCCGCATGATCAACGCGCTGCTGGCACAGGCTGCACGCGACGGTGCCAGCGATCTGCATATCGAGCCGTTCGAGACCCATTCGGTGGTGCGCTACCGGGTGGACGGCACGCTGCGCGACATGGTGCAGCCTCGGCGCGCACTGCACGCAGCGCTGGTGTCGCGCATCAAGATCATGGCCCACCTGGACATTGCCGAGAAGCGCCTGCCACAGGATGGGCGCATCGCGATCCGCGTGGGCGGGCGGCCGCTGGACATCCGTGTTTCCACGGTACCGACCGGGCATGGCGAGCGCGCCGTGCTGCGATTGCTCGAAAAGGATGCCGGCCGCCTGCAGCTGCAGCGCCTGGGCATGGCCGATGACACCCTGGCCACGTTCACCGGATTGATCCGGCAGCCGCACGGGATCGTGCTGGTGACCGGGCCGACCGGCAGCGGCAAGACCACGTCGCTGTACGCCGCGCTGGGCCAGCTCGACAGCAGCACCAGCAATATCCTCACCGTGGAAGATCCGGTGGAGTACGACTTTGCCGGCATTGGCCAGATCCAGGTCAACGCGCGCATCGGCATGAGCTTCGGCACCGCGCTGCGCGCGATCCTGCGCCAGGACCCGGACACCATCATGATCGGCGAGATCCGTGACCTGGAGACCGCACAGATCGCGGTGCAGTCGTCGCTGACAGGGCACGGTGTGCTGGCTTCGCTGCACACCAACGATGCGATCTCGGCGGTGACCCGCCTGGCCGACATGGGCGTGGAGCCCTTCCTGCTGGCCTCGTCGTTGCGTGGTGTGCTGGCGCAGCGACTGGTGCGGCGATTATGTACGCAGTGCCGGCGTGCCGAGGTGGACGGCGAAGGCCGGACCGTATGGCGCGCAGTGGGCTGCACGGCCTGTGCCAACAGTGGCTATCGGGGACGCACCGGCATCCATGAACTGTTCGTGGTGGACGACCGGGTACGCGCACTGATCCATGAAGGGCAGGGTGAGCCTGCGCTACGCGAGGCGGCGCGGCGGGCCGGCATGCGGACCCTTCGACAGGACGGCCAGCGCTGGGTCGACAGCGGAGTGACCACGCTGGAAGAGATCCTGCGCGTCACCGGCGACGATTGAGGCCTGCATGGCACTGTTCGACTACCAGGCTGCCAATGCGCAGGGCCGCATCGAGAAGGGTCAACTGGATGCCGACAGCCCGCGCGGTGCGCGCCAGCTGCTGCGTGGGCGCGGGCTGACACCCGTGCAGGTGAGCGCGGCGCGCAGTGCCGGCAGTGGCTGGGGCGCTCGCCGCCTCTCGGCCAGCGAGCTGGCCTGGGCCACCCGCCAGCTGGCCAGCCTGCTGGCGGCCAGCCTGCCGTTGGAAGCTGCATTGAGTGCGGTGATCGAGCAGGCCGAGCGCCCGCACGTGGCCCAGGCACTCACCGCTGTGCGCGCCGACGTGCGTGCCGGCCAGCGCCTGACCGTGGCGCTGGCAGCGCGGCCGCGCGATTTTCCGCCGATCTATCGGGCGCTGGTGGGTGCAGGCGAGGATTCCGGCGATCTGGCGCGGGTGATGGAGCGCCTGGCCGACTACATCGAGGAACGCAATGCGCTGCAGGCCAAGGTACTGACCGCCTTCATCTACCCGGCGGCGATCAGCCTGGTGTCGGTGGCGATCGTGATCTTCCTGCTCAGCTACGTGGTGCCGCAGGTGGTGACCGCGTTCGTGCAGGCGCGGCAGACGCTGCCGATGCTGACCCAGGTGATGCTGGCCGCCAGCGCGTTCGTGCGCAGCTGGGGCATGTGGGTGGGGCTCGGCATCGCTGCGCTGGTGGTGGCCTGGCGGTTGGCCCTGCGCAAGCCCGGGTTGCGCCTGCGCTGGGACGCGATGCTGCTCCGGGTGCCGATGGTTGGGCGTTTCGTGCTGGGTGTGAACAGTGCGCGCTTCGCCTCGACATTGGCGATCCTGCTGGATGCGGGTGTGCCGCTGCTGCGTGCGCTTGAAGCTGCCCGGCAGACCCTGGGCAATGCGTTGCTGGCGCGCTGTGCCGATGACGTGTCCGCGCGTGTGCGCGAAGGTGCCGCGCTTGGTTCTGCGCTGAAGGTGCAGAAGGTGTATCCGCCGATCCTGGTGCACCTGGTGGCCAGCGGCGAGAAGACCGGTTCGCTGGCGCCACTGCTGGACCGCGCCGCACAGACCATCTCGCGCGAGATCGAGCGTCGCGCGATGGCACTGACTGCGTTGCTGGAGCCGACCATGATCCTGGTGATGGGCGGCGTGGTGCTGACGATCGTGCTGGCGGTACTGATGCCGATCATGGAAATGAACCAGCTGGTGCAGTGATGCGCAAAGCGCAACATGGGTAGCGCCGGGCCATGCCCGGCGAGCGCGCAGCACGGCGTGCCTTCGATTCTCCACACAATCCTCCACACCTTTTTCCGATCTTCCACAGGTTTCTTAAGCGGCCTGTCATCGGCGCGGACCAGCATGGACCCGTCGCCGCAGAGTGGGCTGGGAGGCCCTCGGCGGCAGCAGGCGTGTAGTGACCGTTCCTCCCTTGGCGTTTCCCTTCGCAGTAAACCCTTCAGGAGAAGATCATGACCAAGTACAAGACCCTGGCCGCGCTGGTTGCCACCGCGCTGCTCGCTACCGTGGGCGCCGCCTCGGCGCAGACCGTTACCGGCGGCGGTGCCTCGCTGCCGGCCGACCTCTACAAGGGTTCGGCCGACAGCATCCTGCCGGCGAACTTCACCTACGCCGTGACCGGTTCGGGCACCGGCAAGAAGGCCTTCCTGGAAAACAACTCGGCGCTGTTCTCGACCACCGGCACCGTGCATTTCGCCGGCAGCGATTCGGTGCTGAGCAGCACTGAGCTGAGCAACTACACCACCAACTTCAACCAGGCGACCAACGCCAACCGCTACGGCGCGCTGATCCAGGTGCCGTCGGTGGCCACCTCGGTCACCATTCCGTTCAACAAGGCCGGTTCGGCGGTGGACCTGAGCGTGGCGCAGATCTGCGGCGTGTTCTCGGGTGCGATCAGCGACTGGTCGACCATCGATGCCAACCGCAGTGGCCCGATCCAGGTGGTGTACCGTCCGGAAAGCAGCGGTACCAGCGAAATGTTCAGCCGCTTCCTGACCGCGGCCTGTGCCGCTGAGAACGCTGAAACCTCGAAGCTGGTGGGCGGCAAGTTCGCCATCAAGTCGACCTTCGCCGACCTGTACAAGCGCGATGCCAACGGCAACCTTCCGGCGTTCCTGGTGGCCGCCCCGGCCACCGGTGGCACCTCGCTGTACAACACGATCTACGCAGCTGAAGGCCGTATCGGCTACGTCGGCCCGGACGTGATCCCGAGCCTGACCGATGCGACCAAGGTCGCCAAGGTCAAGGGTTTCTCGCCGGACCAGGTGAGCGTGCAGGCCACCCTGGACACCGTTGCTCCGCCGACCGGCACCGATGCTGAGAACCCCGCCAACTGGGTGCCGGTGTTCGGCAACCCGTCGGCTGGCTATCCGATCGCCGGCTACACCAACCTGGTGATCGGCCAGTGCTACAAGGATTCGAGCGTCGCCACCAGCCTGCGCGGCTTCCTGGCCCGCCACTATCCGGCGACCTACACCGTCGCGTATGAGAAGTCGATCACCGACCACGGCTTCATCCCGCTGACCAAGGCGTGGCGCGATGCGATCCGCAACCGCTTCGTGCTGGCCAGCAGCACGGCCGGCCTGAACAACCCCAGCACCTGCGCCGGCATCGGTCGTCCGCTGTAATCCGCAGTACCGGTTGAATCCTGCTTGACGCGACGCCGGCCTCTGGGCCGGCGTCGCCATTTCCGTGATGGTGCCGCCGCCGCAGTGTTTCGCTGTCGGCTTCGTGTCACGTGGACCGTCTATCAGTGGCAGGGCATGCGTTGCGCGTGCCTCCCCGATCGTCGCCGCAGCCGCGGCCCACCAGGTTGATGAGGTTCCGATGTCGCACCCGCTCCCGTCCGTTGTTCGTCCGGCCGCGTTGATGCGCCGCAATCATCCGATGGCGTGGGCCATCGCAGTCGCACTGGGGAGCATGGTGGCCCCGGCCAGCCAGGCGCAGCAGGCGTTCAGTCCGGGCTGGTTCGCCGAACGGGGCGCGGCCCAGGGCAGCGCGGCACAGAGTGGCCGCATGCCCAACGGCGTGCCGATCCAGTTCCAGTTGCCGGCCCAGCAGCAGGATGCAGCACGGCAGAAGCTGCAGCAGTCGATCGACAATCTTGGCACGGCGGCGCAGGCGATCGCCCTGCAGCAGCGCCTGCAGGAACAGGCGCGGCAGGCGCGCCGCGAGGCTGGCTTCATTGTTGCTGATGGCCTCGGCAAGGACGGCCTGAGCGTCGACCAGAACCCGCTGACCCGCGGCTGGCTCAATGCGCGCGAGGCGATCCAGTCGCAGGGCAGCGACGGGCGGGTGCAGGTCACGGTCGAGCAGACCGCGGACAAGGCGATCCTGAACTGGGAGACCTTCAACATCGGCGGCAACACTACGCTGAACTTCCTGCAGAGCCCTGACTGGGCAGTACTGAACCGCGTCAACGATCCGCAGGCGCGGCCCAGCCAGATCCTGGGCCAGCTGAAGGCCAATGGCACGGTGTTCGTGGCCAACCGCAACGGCGTGGTGTTCGGCAACAACAGCCAGGTCAATGTACGCAATCTGCTGGCGGCTGCAGCACGGATCAGCGATGCGCAGTTCCGCGACAATGGCCTGTACAGCCCCGACGCCAGCAGCAGCGCGCTCAGCGATGCATTCGGCAAGGTGACGGTGGAGCAGGGCGCCCGCATCGCGACCCATGAGCCGACCAGTGCGACGCGCGGCGGTGGCTACGTACTGCTGGCCGGGCACAGCGTGGAGAATGCTGGCCATATCGAGGCGCGCAAGGGCCAGGTGCAGCTCGCTGCGGGTGACAGTTTCGTGATCCGGCGTGGCGTGGGTACGGCCACCAACACCAGCTCCACCACCCGGGGCAATGAGATCGCGCCGCGCTTCATCGCTGGCAGCACGGCTGGCGGCGTGCGCAACACCGGCCTGCTGCGCGCGCTCGAGGGTGACGTGACTCTGGCCGGGCGCAGCGTCGAGCAGGCCGGTGTGGCCGTGGCCAGCACCACGCTCGCACAGCGCGGCACCGTGCATCTTCTGGCCTCGGCCAGCGATGCCGGCAGCAGCGTCACGCTCGCCGATGGAGCCACCACGGCGGTGCTGATCGAGGACGACGGCAAGGCCACGGCGCTGGATACGCAGCGCGACAGCCTCATCAAGGAGTCGGCAGAGCAGGACGCGATCCGCGCTGGCGCGCGCTCGGCCACCTTCGACAATCTGTCCCAGCACAATGATCGCCGGGACCAGTCGCGGGTGGAGATCGTCTCGGGTGGCAACATCCATTTCAGCAGGGATTCGCTGACGGTCGCCACGGGCGGCCAGATCATCGCCGATGCGGCGGCCCGCAGCTACGTGGACGACGCCGCGCGCGTGGACGTGTCCGGCGCAGTGGGCGTGCAGGTGTCGATGGAGAGCAACAATGTCCAGGTCAAGGTGCAGGGCAACGAACTGCGCGACGCCCTGGACAACCGCGACAGCGGCAAGCTGACCAGCAGTGAAGTCTGGGTCGACCGCCGCAGGCTGGTCCACGTTCCGGCCGGAACCGGGGGCTACGAGGGGGAGCGCTGGTACGCTGCTGGCGGCCTGCTGGAAGTGGGGGGCTACCTCGACAACCAGGGGCACTCGATCGGCGAATGGGCCGCGCAGGGAGGCACCGTCCTGCTGGGCGGCAGGGAAGTGATCACGAACGGTGGCTCACGCATCAACCTTGCCGGCGGCAGCCTGGATGTGCAGAGCGGCGTGGTCCGGCAGAGCTGGGTGCGCGGCGTCGACGGCCAGGTCTACCGCCTTGATGAGGCGCCGGCGGAGATGCTGTTCGATGGCCTGTACAGCGGCCATGAAGTGAAGCAGGAACGCTGGGGCATCACCGAGACCTTCCGTGATCCGATCGTATTCGCGGCGCAGCGTGTCGACAACGGGTACACGGTCGGCCGCGATGCAGGACGGCTGATCGTCTCCGCACCGACCGCGGTGCTGGATGGGAAGGTTGAGACGGCCACCTTCCAGGGCGCGCAGCAGAACCGCAGGCCGGAGGCCGCACTGGATGGCTATGCGCAGGCGCAGACGGCGGTGGCGCGCAATGCGCAGCTGTACCTGGGGCGCTACGACGGCCAGGGCCGCAGCGGTGTGTTCGGCTCGGATGTGCGCCTGGATGACAAGGCTCCGGCGAAGGCGGCGTGGTCGCTGCTGGCTCCGGTCGACGAGGAGCGGCGTGACACCGTGTGGCTGGATATCGCAGCGCTGAGTGCCCAGCAGTGGGGACGGATCGACCTGGCGACCGCCGATCGCATCCGCGTCGACGGCAGCCTTCGGCTTCAGGCAGGCGGACAGCTCAACCTGACCGGCAGCGAGGTGGAACTGGCAGGCGACATCGGCATTGCCGGCGGCCAGCTGTCGGCGGGCAACCTGCTGGATGTCCAGGGCCGGCCGACGGCGCTGCTGCACGATGGCCGCGCCCGCACCGCCATTGCCGACGGCACGCGGATCGATCTCTCCGGTGAATGGAGCAACGCGTCACTGGCGACGCCGCTCGACGCCAGCGGTGCCTGGACAGATGGCGGCCGCCTGAGCCTGAGCAACAGTCATGACGTGGTCGTGGGCGCCGAGGCAACGGTGGACGTCGAGGCCGGCGCCGCGCTGGACCTGCGCGGTAAAGGCCGCATCGGCAAAGGGGGCAGCGTCAGCCTGCAGGCCAACAGCAGCACGGTTACGACCGACGGCAGTGGCCGGGTGCAACTGGGCGAGGGGAGCCGGTTCAGTGGCCGAGGCCAGGGCAGTGGTGCCTTCTCGCTGGGAACAGGTGGCCACGTTCGGGTGGGCGATGCGGACCTGGCGGGCGCGTCGCTGCGACTGGACCCCGGCCTGTTCGGCAGTGGCTTCGCACAGTACGACATCAACGGCCACCAAGGCGTGGAGGTGGCCGACGGCGCGCGGCTGGTCGCTGCCCTGCCAGGCCTGCGCATGACCCAGGACGCGCAGACGGCAACCGATCGGGCGTCCGCACTGGCGGCATGGGATGCGCCGCTGTACAGCGCCGATCCGTCGAACGGGCGCGTCAGCCAGCGCGCCGGTGCGAGCATCAGCCTGCGTTCGGACCGCAACAGCGTGGGCGGTGACCTGCGGGTCGGCAAGGATGCACTGGTGGCGGTCGATCCAGGGCAGACGATCTCGCTGCTGGGTGCAGGCAACATCGATGTTGAAGGCACACTGCGTGCGAAGGGCGGCCGCATCGTGATCGACGATGTGCGTCCGCAGAATGCGCTGTACGCCGGGCAGCGCACCGAACGCACCTGGCGTTTCGCCGAAGGCGCGCTGCTGGATGCCGATGCAGACGCGATCTCGCTGCCCGATCCCAGCGGCCGCCTGCGCGGGCAGGTGCGCGCGGGTGGACGCATCGAGATCGGTGGGGCGCTGGACTGGGAGACCGCAGCATTCGTCGACAACCGACCACCGGAAGCCTTCGTGGTGGTCGAACGCGGTGCGCGCCTGCAGGCGCGGGGTGCGTCGGCCGAGCTGGATATCGACGGCCAAGGCCGTGTACGCGTGGACAGCGACGGCGGGCAGATCGTGCTGCGCTCGGCCAATGCACTGTATCTGGAGGGCGGGATGGACGCGGCCGCCGGTGGTGCCGGCGCACGCGGCGGCACGCTTGGGCTGGCCTTCGGCGGCAGCATCCATGCACGTGGCGCCAGCGAGGAGGTACTGCGCGCACGTGCGATCACCCTCAGCCAGCACAGCGCACCGGTGCAGCCACTGCCGGCCGCACTGGAGTATGGCCACGCCGCGTTGTCGGTCGAGCAGCTGCAGGCGGGCGGCTTCGACAACCTGTCCGTGTTCGGTGACATCCGCGCCGTCGGCGATGTCGACCTGCGCCTGGCCCAGAGCCTGCGCATCCATGGCCAGGGCACTTCGAGCCTGGGCATGGCCGTGGATGCCGGGGCGTCGTCGGCGTTGCGGCTGAGTGCGCCCTACGTCCGCCTGGCGCAGGCGCGCTGGGGCCAGCTGGCGGGCGAGAACCTGCAGGGTACCGTGGCGGTCGCTTCGGCCGGGCCGGACGATCACGCGCTGGCGGTGCAGGCCGCGCTGATCGACATCCGCGACGTCACCTGGCTGCCCGGGTTCGACCACGTGGCGCTGGAAAGCCGCAGTGACGTGCGCCTGACCAACGGCATTGCCAGCAGTGGCAACACCAGCGCGTTGATGACGGCCGGTTCGATGGACGTGACCGCCGCCCGCCTGTACCCCACCGCAGGCGCGGTCGGCACGCTGGTGGCCGGCGCTTCGGCGCAGACCGTGCAGACCGCTGATTACTGGGCCGATCCAGCTGCCGTGCTGCGAATCCACGGCACAGGTGCGGCCACGCAGCCGGCGCCGGAATCGGCGCTGGGCACGCTTCGCCTGGTGGCTGCCACGGTGCAGCAGGGCGGCAACGTGCAGGCGCCGATGGGCACGCTGCAGCTGGGCGGCCTGATCCAGAGCGGAACCATCGGCAGCCGGGTGGAACTACTGCCAGGCAGCGTTACCTCCACCAGCGGTGCCGGCCTGTCGCTGCCCTATGGTGGCACCGTTGATGGTGTCGACTGGCGGGTAGGCACGCGCAGCCTGAGCTCGCTGACGCCGGCCGGCATCTCCTCGATGGGGGTGACCCTGAAGGCCAACGCGATCGAGGTGGCGCCGGGGGCACTGCTGGACATGTCCGGCGGTGGTGAGTTGACCGGTGCCGCCTTCGTGTCCGGGCGCGGCGGCTCCGTCGACGTGCTGCGCACGGCGTTGGCCGACGCCAATCCGCGCTACGCGTTCAGCGCGTCGGGCAACCCGGTGTACGCGATCGTACCGGGACGCGCCGAGGCGTTCGCCCCCAGCGGCGAAGAAGGATTCTCAGCTCCGGCGGTGGGCCAGCAGATCACCGTGCCGGCTGGCGTGCCCGGCCTGGCGGCCGGCACCTACACGCTGATGCCGGCAAGCTATGCGCTGCAGCCCGGTGCATTCCGGGTGGAGCTGGGCGCTACCGGCACCTCCGGCATCGTGCAACCGATTGCGACCGGCACCGGCACCTGGCGTGTGTCCGGGCAGCAGCGCACGGCGCTGGGCGCGGCATTCTCGCCGTTGCTCACCGACATCCTGCTGACGCCCGCCGCAGTGGTACGCCGGCACTCGGGCTACAACGAAACCTCCTACAACAGCTTCGCGCAGTCGGTGGCCGACCGCCGCGGCGAGTCGCGTGGCTGGCAGACCATCGATGCGCTCGGGTTGACCCTTGCGCTGGGCGAAGGTGCAGGTCGTGCAGGCACGCCTGCCATCCGCTTCGCCGGCACCGCGCGGTTCGGCGCCGCCGCCGACAAGGGGCGCGGCGGCACGCTGGCAGCCACGTTGGCGAGCCCGGCGGTCGGTTCACTGGAGATCGTTGACGGCAGCGCGCAATCGCAGGCGCGTGATCGCGGCGCCACCTTCAGCGACGACGCGCTCAATGCCTTCCTGCCTTCGCGGATGATCATCGGCGGGCAGTTCAGCCAGGAGGCCTCGCAGGTGGCGGTGACCGGCCAGGCGCGCAGTGTGGCGGTGCGTTCCGGTGTCACCCTGAACGCACCGGAGGTGCTGGTGGCAGCGGCCTCCGGTGGCAGCGGCGTGCTGGTCGAGGCCGGTGCGACCCTCGATACACTGCCGTTCGCAACCGCCAACGCAGGTGCCAGCGCGACGCTGCCTTACCAGGTCTCCGGCGGTCTGCTTGCAGTGTCCAACCAGCGCCTGAACCTGATCACCGGCACCACGGGCGTGGAGGCCGGTCCGGTGGCGATCGACATCGGGGGGTGCCAGGCGGCGTGCGACGGCCAGGCCCGGCTGGTTTCCGATGGCAGCATCGCGGTAGCGACCGATGGAACGCTGCAGATGCGCGACTCGGTCAGCTATGGCACCCGTCAGCTCGGCCTGAGCATGGCGGCGCTGAACCTGGGCAGTGCCGAAGCGATCGCGCAGGCCGCTGCGGCAGGGGCGCTGCCCAGTGGCATGACCATGAACCAGTCCGTGCTGCAGCAACTGCTGCGCGGCAATGACGCCACCGGCGCGCCGGCGCTGGACACGCTGAGCCTGGTCGCGCGGGAGTCTGTCAACGTGTTCGGCAGCGTCGACCTGGACGCGCGCGACAGCGCCACCGGCCGCAGTGGCCTGCAGACGTTTGTGCTGGGTGCGCAGGCCATCCGCGGCTACGGCGCTGCGACCGACCGTGCGCGCATCCTGGTGGACACGCTGGTCTGGGACGGCGCATTGGCGGCGAGCCAGGCGCCGGGCAGCGACGCGTCGGTACCGCCGGCCGATCCGATGGTGGACCGGCTCGGCGCCGGGCAGCTGGACATCGTCACCCGCCAGCTGCAGCTGGGGCGGGCGCCATTCACCCGTCCCAGCTCTGAAGTACCTGCGAACCGGCAGGTGCTCGGATTCAGTGCGCTGAACCTGAGTGCTTCGGAGCAGCTGTCGTTCTCCGCGCAGGGCACGCTGGACGTGTTCCAGCAGCGCGGCGACTATCTGGCCGACAAGGGCTGGCAGTACAGCGGAGGCAGCCTGGGTATCGATACACCGCTGTTGACCGCCGATCCCGCCGCGCAGCTGCGCGTGCGCACTGGCGGCGAGTTCCGCCTGCAGGGGGGCACCGGCAAGGCGGGTGGCGATGCACTGGGCAGCGAGCTGAGCATCGACGCCAACCGGATCACGCTGGACAGCACGATCGCGCTGGCGTCAGGACGGCTGTCGGCGAGCGCGCGCGAGGGCATCACGCTTGGCGGCCGGGCGGCGCTGGACCTGGCCGGGCGCAAGGTCCCGCTGTACGACGTGGACAAGTTCAGCTGGGGCGGTGATGTCCTGCTGTCCAGCGACACGGGTGACATCCGCACCGATGCTGCCTCCCGCATCGATGTTTCTGCCCGCAACAACCGCGCCGGGCGCATGACGGTCACCGCAATGGCCGGCCAAGCCGATCTGGCCGGTGTTCTGCAGGGTGCCGCCAGTGGCCGCTACGATGCCGGCGGCACGCTGGTGCCCTACGACGGTGGTGAACTTGTGGTGCGGGCACGCCAGCTGCAGGACTTCACCGGCCTCAACCAGCGATTGACCGCCGGCGGTGTCGTCGGCGGCCGCAGCTTCCAGATCGGTGAAGGCGATCTGCGGATCGGCGACGAAGTGAAGGCGCGCCGGGTCGACATCAGTGTCGACGCGGGCAGCCTGACCGTGGCCGGCCGCATCGATGCCAGCGGCGAGCAGGTCGGCAGCATCCGCCTGTACGCCCGCGACCAGCTGCAGGTGGATGGCACGCTGGACGCGCACGGTACCGGCCTGCGCGTGGACAGCCATGGCAAGATCATCGACAGTCCGAACCGGGCCACGATCACGCTGGGCAGCGCCGAAGGCGCCGTGGGTCTGGGCAGCGCGGCGCACCTGGACCTGCGTGCCGGCAGCGACGTTGCCGTCGGCGACGGCCCTGGACAGAACGACGGCATGGCGCGGGGCTCGCTGAAGATCGATGTGCCGCGGGTGGGCAGCAACGACGCGGCGATTGCCGCGGCCAATGGCCTGCGCATCGATGGCGCGGCCGGCATCCAGCTCAATGGTGTCCGCCGCTACGACGATGCGCCCCTGGCCGGCACCGCCGATGTGCGCGGCAACCGCGCGCAGCTGGTCACCCAGCAGTGGCTGGACCAGGTGGTCGATCCGCACAGCGTGGCGTGGATCGATGGTGCGCTGGGCAACCCGGACCTGCAGCAGCGCACGCGCGCGCTGGGTGATGTCCGCCTTCGTCCCGGCGTGCAGGTGGTGGCGCGGCGCAGCGACGCCAACCCGGACGGCGACCTGACCATTGCCGGCGACATCGATCTGTCCGGCTACCGCTACGGGCCCGAAGCCAACCGCGCCGATCCATCGCGGCGTGGCTTCGGCGAATCGGCCTCGCTGGTGCTGCGGGCCGAAGGCAACATCAACGTCTACGGCAGCATCAACGATGGCTTCGCACCGCCACCGTCCACGCCGGATGAGGGCGGCTGGCAGCTGTATGAGGGTCGCAATGGCAGCGCGGGGCACACCCCGTTCGGCAGCGGTCTGGTGGTGCCGGTGGACGGGGTGAAGCTGCAGCCCGGCACCGAGTTCCAGGCCGGCACCCGCCTGAACTACGACGTGCCGGTCGAATCGGTAACGCTTCCGGTTGGTACCGTGCTGCCCGCGCCGATGGTGATCTCGCAGACCCTGCGCCTGCCAGCGGGCACCGTACTGGGTGCGGCGGTGACCACCGACTCCGGGCAGACGCTGGCCGCGGGCACCGTGCTGCAGGAGCCGCTGGTGCTGGCGGCAGGTGCGCGGCTGGGAGCCGGCTTCCGCCTGCGCAGTGCGGTACAGGTGGCGGCACAGGAGTGGCCCGCCGGCGCGGTGCTGCCGGTTGCGCTGCGCCTGGCACGGGAAGTCGCGCTCAAGGTGGGCGCGTACATTCCCTCGTTGACCAAGGTGGAGCTGCCCGGCGACGCGCCGGTGAATCTGCGGCCGACCGATGCCAACGGCAACCAGGGGCGCAACTGGGCGCTGGCGCCGATGCTGGCCGAGGGCACCAGCTCCTGGGACCTGACCGTGGTTGCCGGTGCCGATGCCGGGGCGGCCGATCCACGCAGCCGGCGCTGGGGTAGCGAAGGCAGCGTGGTGCTGGCTGATACCCACCAGGGCTCGATCGGCACGGTCAAGACCGAGATCATCTGGGTGGGTGATCGTGCGTTGACCGAGCGGGCATCGCTGGACTGGATCGGCGACACGTCCTATGCGGGCCGTCCGATCGCGGAGCTGGCCGACATGTTCGGCTTCACCGAAGATGAGTTCTGCGCGATGTCGGCCGACTACTGCGGCCCGGCACCCCGCCAGGTGGCCGCGCAGGGCTCGCTGGATTACTGGGGCGACGAGTCCTACGTGGGCACCCCTGCGAAGGACTTCGCCGCGATGTTCGGCATGACCGAAGATGAGTTCTGCAGTACCGCGCCCAGCTACTGCGCCGGCGGCGGCACGCAGACCGAAGTGACCACCTACGGCAAGCGCGCGGGCACGCCGGCGTGGAGCGTACTGCGCACCGGCAAGGGTGACATGGAGCTGCTCGCTGCCGGTGACGTCGTGATGAAGTCAGGCTTCGGTGTCTACACTGCAGGCACTCCCACCGCGCTGGGTGGGGGCCGCGACGCTGCCTTCAATTCGCCCCGTGCAGCGGCTCCCTGGAACACCGCACTGCTGGGGCCGAACCTAGTGCCGGGCAGCTATGACGCAGCGATCGCAGGCTACCAGGCCTGGTATCCCGATCATGGTGGCAACCTGCGGGTCGAAGCCGGGCGCGATATCGTCGGCGACGCCTGGACCGCGCGCGCGGAGTCGGGCACCAGCGAGCGCGACTGGGCGCTTTACTCCAGTGCCGCGGTCGGCAATTGGCTGTGGCGGCAGGGAACCGGCAGCACCAGCGGCGTGGAGCCGGTGCCGACCAGCTGGTGGGTGAACTTTGGCACCTACACCAACGTGTCCGCTGCCGCTGGCGCCTCTCCGCGGATGGTCGGCTTCACCGGCTTCGGCACCTTGGGCGGCGGCGACCTGACGCTTGAGGCTGGGCGCAATGCCGGCGTCCGCGATCCGATGGGCGACGCGCTGGGCTCGCTGAGCGCACCGCGCTCGGGCGCGATCATCGCGGCGGTGGGATCGACCGGCCGGGTCAGCGATGGCCAGCTGCACCTGACCGGCGGCGGCGACCTGCGGTTGCGCATCGGTGGCGCACTGAATCCGAATCTGCAGGCGACGATCTCCAGCCTCAATCCCTCCAGGGCGGGACAGAATCTCGACCTCAACGGTACCTTCAGCAATCTGCGTGGCAGCCTGCAGCTCGATGCCGGGCGCATCGGTGCAATGGGCGTCACCCTGGAAAACTACGCGACGCTGCGTCAGCAGCGCGCCGCAGACCTGTTTGCGCCCGACGCCGCCCGCGCGATGGGCGGACCGGTGCTGGTGCTGGGCGATGCGGTCGCGCAGCTGCAGGCACGGGGCGATGTGGTGCTCGGCGGGGTCGCCGATGCAGGCCGGGTGCCGCTGGCCAACTACAGCGCGGTGCTGCAGGATGATGGCGCGCACGCTGCAGGCAGCACGTGGTTCTCCCTGTGGACGGCCAACACGGCCGTGGATCTGTTCAGTGCCGGTGGTGACCTCGCGCCAGGCCTCGCCGGGCCGGATAACGTGACCGGCAGCAATCTGTGGCGCGAGCAGGTCCAGCTTGTTGTGCGTGGTGGTGATGATCTGCTGAATTACTGGCTCTATCCTTCGCGCTTCAGCGCCATTGCTGCGCAGGGCGACATCAAGCTGGACCGGATCAGCGCCACGCCGGGGACGCAGGATGTGATCCTGCTGGCACCCTCGGCAACAGGACGGCTGGACGTCCTGGCCGGTGGCAGCATCTTCGCCCAGCGTGGCGCGACCCAGATCGCGCGCTCGGGTGCGGACGCGCGGCTGCCGGGACCCTTCGACCCCGCATTCCTGGCCCAGCAGGGGGATTCCGGCGGCAATGTGACCCGCTCGCGGCACAACCTTTCGGTCGATGGCAATACCGCCTCGCCAGAAGCGTCGCTTCCGCTGTTCGCATTCGGTCCCAATACTCCGCTGTCGACCGTGTCTGCGGCACTGGCGCCGAGCCGCTTCTACGCGGTGCAGGGCGACATCATTGGTCTGGCCAGCGGCGGGCAGCGCACGCTGAATCCCAACGTGGGGCAGCGCACGCAGCTGAACTGGTTCGAGGCCGCCGGCGCCGTGCAACTGCGGGCAGGCCGGGACATCCTCGGGGTGTCGATGACCGCGTTGAACAGCGCGCCCACCGACATCACGGTGGCGGCGGCGGGCCGCGACATCGTGCATCTGAACGCGACCATCGCCGGCCCCGGCAACACCGAGATCAGTGCCGGCCGCCAGCTGCGCCAGGAGGATGCGGGCAGCATCGTCAGCCTCGGTGGCATCGTGCAGGGCGACACCCGTGCCGGCGCCAGCATCGCGCTGACGGCCGGCAACCAGCAGATCGATTTCGCGGCCCTGCGTGCACGCTATCTGGATCCCGCCAACCTCGCCGATCCGGCGCAATCGCTGGCGTCGCAGCCGGGCAAGGCAGTCAAGGTGTACGACCAGGAGCTGAAGCAGTGGCTGCAGCAGCGCTTCGGCGTGGCTGCTGACGGCGACGGGGCGCTGGCTGCCTTCGATGCGCTGCCGCAGGAACAGCAGCACATCTTCCTGCGCCAGGTCTATTACGCCGAGCTGCGCGAAGGTGGACGGGAATATACCGATGCAGAAGGGCCCCGCTTCGGCTCCTACCTGCGTGGGCGCGAGGCCATCGCCACGCTGATGCCAGACAAGGCTGCGACCGGCGCGACGATCGACCGTACCGGCGATATCGTGATGTACGGTGGCTCCGGCGTGCGCACCGAAGCGGGTGGCAACATCGAGCTGATGGCGCCGGGTGGGCAGATCGTGATCGGTGTGCAGGGCGTGGTGCCCCCGGCCAGTGCCGGACTGGTGACCCAAGGGCAGGGCGATATCCGGCTGTTCAGCCAGGACAGCGTGCTGCTGGGCCTGTCGCGGGTGATGACCACGTTCGGCGGCGACATCCTGGCGTGGTCGGAGCAGGGTGACATCAATGCCGGTCGTGGTTCGCGCACGACCTTGCTGTACACGCCACCGCGCCGCGTCTATGACGGCTGGGGCAATGTGATCCTGTCGCCGCAGGCCCCGGCCAGCGGTGCTGGCATCGCGACGTTGAACCCCATCGCCGAAGTACCGCCGGGCGACGTCGACCTGATCGCTCCGCTGGGCACCATCGATGCGGGCGAGGCCGGTATCCGCGTCTCCGGGAACATCAACCTGGCCGCACTGCAGGTGCTCAACGCGGCCAACATCCAGGTGCAGGGCGAGAGCAAGGGCCTGCCGGTGCTGGCATCGGTCAACGTCAATGCGCTGGCCGCGGCCAGTGCCGCAGCCAACAGCGCCAGCCAGGCGGCACAGGACGTGATGCGCAAGAGCCAGGACGACGCACGGCGCAACCAGCCGTCGGTGATCAGCGTGCAGATCCTGGGCTTCGGCAGCGGCACGAGCAGCGTAGCGCCGCCGGCCCGTGGCACTACCGCCAACAGCGGCTACGACGCCGACAGCGCGTTCCAGTTCCCGCAGGCCAGCCGCGACGACGGCACGCAGCGCCGGTAGGCATCGAGCGATCCCGGTAGGTGCCGACCTTGGTCGGCAGCAATTCCACGCCATGCGTGGATGCAGCTGCACCGCCGGAGCGGACAGCATCGGGCCAGCCGCCAGGGAACGGTGGCGGCCCCAGCCAGGACGGCACGGAGGGCAGGGAGCGGCCATCAGCGGTGAGGACCACCGAAGCGGCGCCGCCGGGCGCAGGATGGCACCCGGCGGCAGGCTCGGCAGTAGATCCACGCCATGCGTGGATGGCTGGGCCAGCATCAGTGCCGACCAACGGTCGGCACCCACCAGGGCAGGCCGGGCAGTAGAAGCCGCTCGGCAGTAGATCCACGCCATGCGTGGATGCTTTGCCTGGGAGGAATCCTAAAGCTCCAGCACCCGCCGGTAGCTCAGCGGCCCACGCCCATCGCGCAGGCCCAACCGCAGTTCCAGCCCGGTGGCCGGCTGCACCTCGCCTTCGCTCGGCAACAGCGCCCACCCAGCGCCCGGCTGCCAGGCGCGTACCTCGAACCGCTGCACATCCCTGGCCACCGCAATGCCTTTCGACGGCTCAGGCGCGGGCAGGGGGTATCGATCCGTCGCCGCGCCACTGGCCCGCCACAGCGTAGTGCCCTGCCGCCACCAGCGCACCCGCTGCCAGCGTAGTCCATCACTGCCGACACTGCGGGTGATCTCCAGCGCGAAGCTGCCATCTGGCTGCCGTTCGCTTACCAGGGACGGAGGCAGCAGCCGCTGCGGTTGATCGGCCGGACGCACTGCACCATTCATCAGCGCGTCGTCGGCACGCATCTCGATATCGCGCTGGAACTGCTGCAGGATGCGCAACGCCGTAGTGGTTTCGGCATCGGCCCGGCGCAGGCGCTGGTCGCTGCTGGCCACGCTGTCCAGCGCACGCCAGCAGATCAGCGCCAGCACACCCATGATGGTGATCGCGATCATCACCTCGATCAGGGTGAAGCCACGCGCGACCCGCTTCATTGCATGATGGTCCATGGTAGCCGCATCCGCGCCAGCGACTGCCGCGGTGCCTCTTCGGCCACCACGCTGAGATCCAGTTGCGGCTGTCCGTCACTTCCCGTGCCGAGATGTTGCAGCACCAGGAACGTGCTGCGCCCCTGCACGCAGCGCTGCCGTGCATCCTGCGGCGGCTGCCCGGCCAGGCGCAGCTCCTGCCAGCGGTCCTGCGCACACATCAGTGCCAGCCGACGATCGCGCAGGCGCGACTGATCGTCGGTGGCCACCGCCACCGAACGCATCACCGCCGCCAGTGCGATTGAAACGATCGCCAATGCGATCAGCACTTCGATCAGGGTGAACCCGTGCCTGTTCCGCTTCACTGCACGACCTGCAACTGTCCGCTGCCATCATCACGAAGACGCAGCTGGCGGCCCTGCAACGACAGCGTCACCTCCCACGCCACGCCAATCCATTCGGGGCTCAGTTCAATCGGCGTGCTCGGCTGCACCGCGATGCCCGCCGGTTGCCATTGCTGCTGACGCAGCAGGTCGTCGCGCTGAACGTCCACCCAGCGGCTGCCTTCGCGGCGGCTGAAGCGGTAGCCGGCGGCGTCGGCCTGCCAGCGCAGGGGGCGGCCATCGATACGCGCCTCGTCGCGCGCCACCTGCAGTCGCTGCGCCAACCGTTCGGCTTCCTGTCGCAGCTGCCGGCCCGGGTCGAGCAGGCTGCCCAGGCCCAGCCCGATGCCCGCCGTGCAGATACCGATGATCACCAGCACCACCATCAGTTCCAGCAGGGTGAAACCACGCGGCATGCGCTGCATCGACGTTGCCTCCTGTGCTGGCCGATGCCTACCAGCCTAGGCCTGCATGATGAAACAAAAGCGTCAGCCGCAGCTGCTAGCGTGGGCAGGGACGAACGTGGCGACGGTGCGGAACATGGATGGCAGGCGCTTGGATCGCAATCGCATACTGACCCTGCTGGCGGCAACGTTGCTGCTGGCCGTGGTGGCCTACTGGGGCGTCACTCTGTCTGCGGTAGCGCCCGTGGCGGCCGCCAGCGAAGCGAAGACCGAGGCGGCGGTGCGGCCGATGTTCGATGCGGTGGCAAGCCTGCCGCTGGTGCGCCTGTTGTCTCCCGGCGCAGTGCAGACCGAGGTGGTGGTGCTGGGCGTGATGGCCGGCGACCACGCACCGCTTGCGCTGCTGTCGGTGGATGGGCGTCCTGCCGAGGCCTACGCGCCGGGCCAGCGGTTGGGGCCCTGCACGGTGCTGGCCAGCATCAGTGCCAACACGGTGGAGCTGAACCAGGCAGGGCAGTCGCGCAGCCTGGCGGTTCCCACGCTGCCACCGGTGCCGAGCGATGGCATCGTGCCGGCCGCCCTGTAGAGCCGAGCCTGCGCTCGGCTGCTTCTGCTTGGCCTCGTCGACGGATACAAAGACAGCCGAGCATGGGCTCGGCGCTACAGAGGCGCAGGCTCAGCGCGCAGGTCGCTGCGGCACCACCGAGCGACCGAACGCATCGCCCATACGCTGCCGCGTGCCTTCCAGGTTGTACTGCATCAGCTGGTTGCCGGGCTGCCGCATCAGGCGTTCGGCTTCGGGGAGCGCCGCCGACTTCGCCGGCCTTGTCGCAGGCGCCAGCTTGCGTTGCAGGCAGTCCCAGGCCGGAATCCGCTCGCCGTTGACCTGCACTTCGATGCAGGGAGCGGCTTCTTGCTGCTTCTTCGCCTCGTCGGCGCGACCCGATGGTAGCGCCAGCAGCAGGGCGAGGGTGAGAGCAGCGCGCAGGCGCGGCATCAACAATTCACACATCTCGAATCTCCCGCAGCAATCGATGTTCTGCAATGAAGACGGGTAGCCAAGGCTGGGTCCGCCTGCGTGCGTTGCGGCGCTATCAAAAGATGACAGCGCTGTCACAAAACTGTTGGCGGTTTTGACGCGATGTACACGTCCTGTTGGTAGATCCACGCGCCGCTCCCTGGCCCCTCCCTTCGATACGACGCGATGCCTTCGATGACTCCTGTTCCGTGCCGAGCCGTTCGCCTTCCGTTGCGCCTGCATCCGTTGATGCTGGCGCTGGCAGCGCTGCCGCTGCCGCTGCTTGCGCAGGAGGCAGCACCCGCGCCCAGCGTGAACATCAACGAATTCATCGTGCGCGGCAACACGGTGCTCGATCCGCGGGAGATTGAACGCGCGGTGGAACCGTTCCTCGGCCCGGGCAAGACCCTGGCCGATGTGGAGAAGGCGCGCGATGCCGTCCATGCGCTCTACCAGCAGGCCGGCTACCAGTCGGTCTACGTCGAGTTGCCCGAGCAGCAGGTCAGCGGTGGCGTGGTGCTGCTGAAGGTGCAGCAGACGCCGATCGGCCAGCTGCGCGTGGTCGGTACCCGCCACGAATCGCCCGAACGCATTCGTGAACGCGTGCCGGCATTGGCGGAAGGCAAGGTTCCCGACTTCGACCAGGCCCAGATGGAACTGACCGCACTGAACGAAGGCGGGCGTCGGCAGGTGATGCCACTGGTGCGCGAAGGCCAGGTGCCGGGCACGATGGATGTGGACCTTCAGGTCGAGGAGAAGTCGCCGTGGCGTGCCAGTGCGTCACTCAACAACGACCATAGCGCCGACACCGAGAAGCTGCGCCTGAGTGCTTCGCTGGCCTACGACAATCTCTGGAAACGTGGGCACAGCGCCAACCTTGGCGTGTATCTGGCGCCGGAAGACACGAAGCAGGCCAAGGTGTTCTCGGCCTCGTACACAATGCCGTTCGAAGGCACGCCGTGGAGCCTGGAAGCCTCCGGCTACAGATCCGACAGCCGCGTGTTGAATGCAGGTGGGCAGGTCGGCACCGGCACCGGCACCAATGTGATCGGCAACGGCCATTCGATCGGCCTCAAGCTCAACTACCGCCTGCCGGGCAGCAGCCAGTGGTGGCGCCAGCTCAGCCTCGGCGTGGATTTCAAGGACACCGAGGAGGACACGCAGATGGGCAAGGACAGCCTGAAGACGCCGCTGAAGTACGCGCCGATCACCCTGGCCTTCGTCGGCGTGCGCCAGGGCGAGCACGATCAGCTGAGCATCAACACCCAGCTGGTGGCCGGTACCCGCCGCCTGTTCGGTTACGGCAGCGACGCCACTGCGTTCGGGCAGAAGCGCTACTGGGCCGACCCGAGTTTCGTGGCGTTCAAGGCCGACGTGGCCAACACGCATACCTTCGGCAGCGACTGGCAATGGTATGCGCGCGGCTCGCTGCAGGTAACCGATGCGCCACTGGTGTCGGCCGAGCAGTTCGCCGCAGGTGGCATGTACACCGTGCGCGGCTACCTGTCGGCCGAGGCGATCGGCGATTACGGCGGCCTGGCCAGCCTGGAATGGCGCACGCCTGCGTGGTCACTGTGGCGCGGCACCGACCTGCGCGTCTACAGCTTTGCCGACGCGGCCTACCTGCGCCTGCGCCAGCCGCTGCCCGAACAGCGCGACAAGTACAACTTGGCCTCGGTCGGCCTGGGCGCGCAGCTGCGCCTGGGTGAACACCTGCAACTGCGCCTGGACTACGCCTGGCCCTACGCCGATGGCCCGGTCACGCGCAAGGACGACCCGCGCCTGCATTTCAACATCAGCACCAGTTACTGACCCTTCCCTTGAACATGCGTTCTCCGGAGACCCTTCGCATGGACCGTTTGCTTTCCCGAGTGTTGTTGCTGCTGGCCGCGCTGGTTGCGCTGCCGGCGGCTGCGGCCGATGCCAATTGGTGGCAGGCCGAATGGAAGTACCGCAAGCCGATCACCATCGACGCCGGACCGCAGGGCGCGGGCCTGGCCGGTGATCCGGGCCGCACGCCGCTGCTGCTGCGCCTGCATACCGGCAACTTCGGCTTCGACGGCACCCAGGAGGCGGGCAACGACCTGCGCTTCGTCTCGGGTGATGGCCGTACCGTGCTGGCCCACCAGATCGAACAGTTCGATCCCCAGATGGGCCTGGCCCTGGTCTGGGTGGACGTGCCGGCGGTCAGTGCCGCCGCGCCGCAGACGATCTGGATGTACTACGGCAATGAAAAGGCCCCGGCCAGCGGCAACGGCCAGCAGGTGTTCGATCCGGACTATACGCTGGTCTACCACTTTGCCGAGGCCAACGCCCCGGCGCGTGATACCACCGCCTACGGCAACAACGCCGGTGCCGTGGCACCGCCGGCGGAAGGCTCGGTGATCGGTCGCGGCGTTCAGCTGGGCACCGCGCCGCTGCCGCTGCCGGCCAGCGCCTCGCTGGCACAGGAAGCGGGTGCACCGCTGACCGTCTCGGCCTGGATCAAGCCCGGCAGCAACACCGCTGCGCAGGCCATCTACGCCCGCCGAGATGGCGCGTCCGAACTGGTGCTGGGCATCGAGAACCGCGTGCCGTTCGTGCAGCTCAATGGCCAGCGCAGCACGCCTGCGCAGCCGGTTCCGGAAGGACAGTGGGCACACGTTGCACTGACGGCAGAGAAGGGCGCGTTGCAGCTGTACCTCAACGGGCGCGTCGTTGCCCAGCTGAGCGGTGCGCTGCCGGCGCTGGGCACGGCTCCGGTGGTGGGTGCCGATGCGCCGGGCGCGGTGCAGCCACTGGCCAACTTCGAAGGTGCGCTGGATGAACTGCGCATCTCGCGCGTGGCACGGCCGGCCGCGCTGCTGCTGGCCGATGCCACCGCACAGGGTGCCGATTCGCGGCTGATCAGCTACGGCGCGGACGAGCAGTCCACCGGCCAGAGCCACTTCGCCTTCATCCTCAAGGCGATGCCGTTCGACGCCTGGGTGGTGGTCGCGATCCTCGGCCTGATGATGCTGCTGTCGTGGGCGATCATGATCGCCAAGGGGCGGCACTTCGGCCGTACCAGCAAGGCCAATGCAGTGTTCACCGAGAGCTTCGGCAAGCTGTCCGGTGTGCCGCTGCGCACCCTGTCCGACATGGACCGCCAGGGCAAGGCCCCCACCGCGATGCACGACGGTTCGTTGTGGCGCATCTACCAGGTGGCCATCGATGAAATGCAGCAGCGCCATCAGCGCGACGGCAACAGTGGCTACCTCAGTGGCGCCACCATCGCGGCGATCCGCGCGTCGATGGATGCGGTGATGGTGCGTGAGCAGGAGGCAATGGCACGACGCATGAACTGGTTGTCGACCACCATCGAGGGAGCCCCGTATGTGGGCCTGTTCGGCACCGTGATCGGCATCATGCTGGTGTTCGTGGTGGCGGCGATGGCCGGCGCGGTCGACATCAACTCGGTGGCACCCGGCATGGCCGCAGCGTTGCTGTGTACGGCGGCCGGCCTCGGCGTCGCGATCCCGGCACTGTTCGGCTACAACTACCTGGGCGCGCGTGCCGAAGCGATCGGCGCCGACATGGCGGTGTTCATCGACGAGTTCGCCGCACGCCTGGCCGAAGAGCAGGACGGGCGCGGCCCGGCCGCGGTGCAGGGCTGAGGGGCGCGCCATGGGCCAGAAGGCGAAGTTCGGCATCAAGAAGCGCGAGAAGGGCATCAACGTGACGCCCTTCGTCGACGTGCTGCTGGTGGTGCTGGTGATCTTCATCCTGACCAGCAACGCCTCCATCCCCGGCATCGAGGTCAACCTGCCGAAGGCCAGCAACGCCGTAGCGCTGGAGAAACCAAAGACCAAGGCGATCACCATCGACCCCAGCGGCCAGGTGTTCCTGGATGCCTACCCGGTGACGATGGCCGAGCTGGAAGACCGGCTGCGCACCGAGCGCGCGACCACGCCGGATTTTCCGGTGATCGTGCGGGGTGATGCGCAGGTGCAGTACGCCCGTGTGGTCGAGGTGCTGGACCTGCTGCGGCGCCTGGAGCTGGCCCAGGTGGGCCTGGTCACCGGCAAGGCGCAGGGCTGAGGCATGACCGCCCATCAACCCCCTCGGCCGGAGCCCGGCATGCGTGGTCGCCCGTTGCTGGTGACCGTCGCGCTGGTGCTGGTCGCGTTGCTGGTGCTTGGCGTCGCGCTGTGGTGGCTGTTGTTCAAGGACACCGCAAGCACCCGCCGGCCGGTGGTGCAGCCGCCGATGCTGGCGTTGCCGCCACCGCCTCCGCCACCCCCGCCGCCGCCGGAGAAACCGCCGGAACCGGAAACGCCGCCGGAAGAGGCGATGCCCGAACCGGAGCCGCTGGATCAGCCGACTCCGGCCGAAGAGCCGACGCCGACCCCGGACAACAGCGATCCGGTGACGATGAATGCCGACGCGCAGGCCGGTGGCGACAACTTCGGCATCCAGTCCGGCAGTGGTGGCGGTTCGTCCGGTGTCGGTCGTGGCGGTGCCGGCAACGCCACCTATGGGCGCTACCTCGGCTACCTGATGCAGCAGGCGATCTCGCGCGACGACAAGGTCAAGCGTCTGGCGTTCCAGTTGCAGGTGAATGTGTGGCTGGCCAGCGATGGTCGCCTGGAAAAGGTCGAGCTGGTGCGTGGCAGTGGCAACGAGGAGGCCGACGCGGCCGTGCTCGATGCACTGCGTCGCATCGGCAAGGTCGACCAGGCACCGCCGCCGTCGCTTGATTTCCCCGCCCGCGTCCTGATCCAGGGCCGCCGGCCCGGGGCCTGATTCCCCGACCTCCGTGATTTCCCTTCATTCGATGAGAACCGTGATGAACGACCACGTCCGCGCACGAACCGATTCCCGCCGCCCGCGGCCGGCCCGACGGGCGCTGCTGTGCTGCGCCGTGCTGCTCAGCCTGGCCGCCCCGGCCGGCGCGATGGCCGCCGAAACCACCATGGTCAAGCTGATCAAGGGGCTGATCGCCAGCGGTGCACTGAAACCCGAAGACGGCCAGGCATTGCTGGTGCAGGCGCAGGCCGAAGCAGCGGCGTTGCAGCACACCGCGGCCGCCGGGACACCGGCCGCCAGTGGTGGCGTGGCCCTGGAGGCCGGTGACGTGCGCGTGCCGTACGTACCGCAGAGCATGCGCGACGGCATTCGTGACGAAGTGCGCCAGGAGGTGATGGCGCAGGCCAGGTCCGAGGGCTGGGCGGCGCCGAACGAAGTGGCTGAGTGGACCAAGCGCATCAAGGTTACCGGTGACATGCGCGTGCGCAGCGAGTCGCGCTTCTTCTCCGAACGCAACAGCGACATCGTCAGCAACTGGTCGTCGATCAATTCCGGCAACGGCTTCGACACCAACACCAACACCAACCTGCAGCTGCCGCCGCTGCTGAACACCCGCCAGGACCGCCGCAACCTGTGGCGCATCCGCGCTCGCCTCGGCATCGAGGCGACCATCGGCCAGCACACCACGGCCGGCGTGCGCCTGGCCAGCGGCAGCAGCAATGGCCCGGTGTCGACCACCGAGCAGCTGGGCGGTGGCCTGAGCAAGAAGGACGTGTGGCTGGACCAGGCCTGGCTGGCCTACAGTCCGGCCGATTGGGTGACGGTGCGCGGCGGCCGCTTCGGCAATCCGTTCTGGACCAGCGATACGCTGTTCTCCAACGACCTGAACTTCGACGGCCTGGCCGCCAACCTGCAGTACGATTTCGACGGCGGTGACCTCGGCCTGTTCGCCAACCTGGCAGTGGTACCGCTGGAGTACACCTCCGACAGTGCGCCCAGTCAGAGCCGGGTCAAGACCCCGAACGAGAACAAGTGGCTGTCCGGCGCACAGGTGGGCGTGAACTGGCGCTTCAACGACGACAACGCGCTGCGCGCCGCGTTGGGCTACTACGATTTCAAGAACATCAGTGGCCGCCTGTCCTCGCCGTGCGCGCTGTACGCAGGCGCGGTCGGCTGCGACACCGACTGGTCGCGCCCGGCCTTCATGCAGAAGGGCAACACCCTGATGCTGATCCGCGACATCGCACGCAACCCGCTGGATCCAGCCAACACGCCCACCCCGCAGTACGTCGGCCTGGCCTCGGCATTCCGCCTGGCCACGCTGAACCTGCGCTGGGATACGCAGCTGGCCCAGGGCATCGGCCTGCGCCTGGATGGCGACTACATCCGCAATCTGGCCTACGACAAGCAGAAGATGTTCATCCGCGCCAACAGCGGCATCGTCAACAACTACGGTGCCGGTGGCACCGCCGGCATCGATACGTTCCGCAGCGGCGACACCGCCTGGATGGTGCAGGCCACCTTCGGTGCCACCGACCTGAAGGAGAAGGGGCAGTGGCAGGCG
The DNA here is from genome assembly GCF_001580555.1 of Stenotrophomonas sp. DDT-1. Classification (NCBI taxonomy): domain Bacteria; kingdom Pseudomonadati; phylum Pseudomonadota; class Gammaproteobacteria; order Lysobacterales; family Lysobacteraceae; genus Stenotrophomonas; species Stenotrophomonas sp. DDT-1. The sequence goes on along the minus strand of NZ_LEKR01000019.1, from coordinate 42,920 downwards.
CTGCTGGGCTACAAGCGCATCGAGGCCGATGCGCTGCCGGACGCCTACAACGACCCGAACTTCCACCTCGGAGGCACCAACGCCCGCGGCTACTACGTGGGCGGCGCCTACGCGCTGGACGCGCGCAGCTGGATCAGCGGCAAGTGGATGGCGGCCAAGGAAGTGTCCGGCGCTCCACTGTCGATCGACGTGTTCCAGCTGGAGTTCAATACCGGGTTCTGAGTGACGGCGTGATGTGGATCACGTAGTGCGTGGCGGGGGCGCAGCGATGCGCCCGTCTAGGGAAAGGAGACCACGCGCTGCACATAAGGAGGAGTGGATGAGCCGTCGCAAGCTGTTCGAAAGTTCCGAACCGTCCAGCCGATCGCTGGGCATCGGCCCGGCCTATGTCTCGGTGGAGGGGCTGCGCCAGCACCTGGCGGAGTTCCTGCTGTATGCAGGCCGGCCGGTGGTGATCATGCGCGGGCGCAGCGAAGTGGGTTACTTCCTGCCAGCGCGCTGCTGGCGCCAGCGTGACGATGATCCGCTGGCCGCCGCCGCCGCCGACCAGCTGCTGGACGCGGCCGGGTTCCAGGCCGAGGATATCCAGGAGGTGGAGCAGGAATTCAACGCGATGCGCCAGCGCACCGTACTGCATTCACGGCGCTGAGTGGCCGCCGGGCATGGCCCGGCGCTACCCGATGGCCCCGCGCCGCTCCGGTAGCGCCGGGCCATGCCCGGCGAGCGTCGTCTGTAGATCCACGCCATGCGTGGATGGGGTTACGCAGCACCCCCGCGCTCACTGGTGATGCGTGCACCCTCGCGCATCACCAGGGTCACCGGGGTCTTCTCCACCACCTCCAGCAACCGCTGCCACTGCGCATCACTCAGCTCGGCGCTGGCATGCAGCACGCGGTGCACGTGGAAACGCCCATCCTCGTCACGTTCCGAGCGCAGCTCGGCATGGAACTCGCCCAGATCCCAGCCCTTGCGCTGCGCATACATGCGCAGGGTGATGGCGGTACACGCCGCCAGCGAGGCCAGGTACAGGTCGAACGGCGCAAAGCCCTTGCCCTGCCCACCCAGCGAGGCAGGCTCGTCCGCATCCACATCAAAGCTGCCGTTGCTGATGTGGTGCAGATAGTTGTCGGCGGTCGAAACAATGCGTGCGTAGGCCATCACGTTCTCCATCTGTCTGTGGCGTCGAGCCACGCTCGACTGCGTCAAAAAGGGCGGCCCCAGCCAGGACCGGCGCCGCCACCCCATCACTCGGTACGATCGTACGAGAACTGGATGCCCGCGGTACCACCGGTTGCGATGAAGAGGTTCATGAAATCCGGCACCGTTGCCGAGCGGGCCCAGTCGCGCTGCAGTTCGCAGAGCACCTGCCATGCGTGGATGAACGAGCCCGCGGCTTGCCGCCTGCGGCCGCGCAGCCCACAATCCACGTCCGGACCGCCGCCATCACGCCCATCATTCCCCGGTCCGGCCTTGGCACCTATGTCTCCCAATGCCCTGGCGCTGGTCGAGCTGCTGATCCGCGAGCGCCGTGCGTTGTCCCGCTTCATCGCACGCTATCTCGACCCGGCCAGTACTGAGGACACCCTGCAGAACCTGTACCTGAAGGCCAGCAGCGTGCCCGGCGATCCGCCCATCCTGGAGCCGCGCGGCTATCTGTACCGGATGGCCTACCATCACGCGCTAAACCGCAGCCAGGCCGACGCCCGCGAACGCCGTGCCATGGCCGAGTACGCCGTCGACATGGCCGAGGCAAGCCGTGATGGCGAGGCGCAGGCGCTGGACCAGGCGCAGCTGCGCGAGATCACCCAGACCATCCTCGCCCTGCCGGCCCAGGTGCGCGAGTGCTTCGTGCTCAACCGCTACCTGGGCCTGAGCGAGCGCGAAATCGCCGCGCGCCTGGGAATCTCCAAGAGCCTGGTCGGCAAGCATGTGCTGCGCGCAGCGCTGCTGATCCAACAACAGCAGCAGGGAATGCGTCGATGAGCGGCGATTGCCGTGGGCAGATCGCGCCCGCCGTTGTCACAACAGGAAAGCGCACCCGTTCGTGGTGCGGCAGGCCACAATCATGACCACCTCCGAACCCTCGCCGCGTCAGGCCAGGCAGGCGTTGCGCTGGGTGATACTGCGCAGTGCAGGCCCGCTGCCGGAACGCCAGCAACGAGCCCTGCAGCGCTGGCTGCGGGCCGATCCCCGCCACGCGCGGGCCTGGCGCCAGCAGCAGGCCTTCTGGCAGCGGTTGGACGCTGCCGGGCCCGAGGTGCTGGCCGCGCTGCCCGAGCTGACCGCAGATCGGCAGGGGCTGCGCCCGATCGCACCGCGCCGCCGTCTGCCCTGGCTGCTCGCCAGTGCTGCGGCCGCAGTGCTGATGGTCGCGGCCGCACCGCACGCGTTGCTGCTGGCGCGCAGCGATGTGCGCAGCAGTGATGCGCCGCGCGTGGTGCGGCTGGACGACGGCAGCACGGCGGTACTCGATGCCGGCACCGCACTGGCATTCACGTTCGATGGCCAGCAGCGGCGCGTGCAGCTGCTGCGCGGGCAGGCCTGGTTCCAGGTGGCGCATGAGCAGCGACCGTTCCAGGTCGAGGCCGGCGGTGGCCAGATCCGCGATATCGGTACGGCGTTCAGCGTGTCGATGCAGGGCGCCACCATCACCACCGAAGTCAGCGAGGGCGTGGTCGATGTGCGCCCGGGCGATGGCAGCGTGCAGCGCCTGCGCGCCGGGCAGGTGCGTGCGTTCCGTGACGGGCGCTGGCTGCAGCCGCTGCAACAGGCCGCGCCGGAGGCGATGGCGCCGTGGCGTCGCGGTGAGGTGGTCATCGACGGTCTGCCTGCCGCGCAGGCCATCGCCGATCTCGGCCGCTACCGGCGTGCCCCGGTCTGGGTGGTGGGCGGGCAGGGCGCACGCGTGCGGGTCAGTGGCCTGTTCCATCTGCAGCAGCCGGACACGGCCATCGACGCCGTGGCCGTGCAGGCGGGACTGCGGGTGCAGCGCTTGCCCGGTGGTGCGTTGCTGGTGTGGTGAAGCGCCCGCCGAGCACCATGAACCGGCTGCATGAAAAAACATGAAAAAACCGTGGGCAGTCGTCGTACCCCGCTGTCTATAGAGGTATAGCCAGAGCGAAACCGCGTTTCTTCTCAAGCCAGACACACCACCGGGCACCGGACGTGCCCGTGGTCCCGCCCCGCTTGAGGAGTTCCTGTCCATGCCGTCCACGGCATCCGCCTGTCATCGTCGCGCTACCGTCCTGGCCCTGGCCATCTCCACCGCATTGCTGCCGCTGGCCTGGGTGCCGGTGGTGCAGGCGCAAGCCACACTGGCCGCACCGCTGCGCACTTACGCCATTCCGGAACAACCGTTGGCCGATGCCGTGCGCAGCTTTGGCCGCCAGGCCGATGTGCAGGTGGTCTTCCGCAGTGACCTGGTGGAGGGCCGTCGATCCAGCGCGGTGAGCGGCGAGTACAGCCAGATGCAGGCCCTGCAGCAGCTGCTGCGCGGCAGTGGGGTGCGTGCCCAGCGCGGCATGGATGGCACCTGGAGCCTGCGCGCCGCAGCGGAGGCGGGGGAAGGGGGCGGGGAAGGGGTACGGGTGACCGAAACACTGGACGTGGCCGGTCGCCTGCAGTCGGACGGGGGCGAGGCGCGTGATCGGCGCGGCTACGATGATGTGTTCGCGCTGGATCTGACCACGGCGTACTCGGGGCGCGACCGTGTGGAGCGCTATCGCGGCTCCAACCCGGCCGACGTGGTCAAGGATCTGGTCGGTGTGTTCAGCGGTGATGCGCGCAACAGCGGCGCGCTGGACATCAACATCCGCGGCATCCAGGGGCCGGGGCGGGTGCCGGTCAGCATCGACGGTGGCGAGCAGGCGCTCACGGTCTGGCGCGGCTACAACGGCGTCAGCAACCGCAACTACATCGATCCCAACCTGATCGGTGGCATCCAGGTCATCAAGGGGCCAGGGCTGGTGCGCGATGTGCACAGCGGGATCGGTGGCGCGCTGGTGATCAAGACCATCGATGTTGACGACATTGTTGCTGCCGGCGAGCGCTTCGGCGGGGAGCTGAAGATCGAAGGCAGCAGCAATGCGGTGGCGCCACGCCTGCCGCGGCTGCATACCGGCGAGGACTACCGCACGGTGCCCGGGTTCCCGCAGGGCTCGCCCTCGGCACCGTATGCCGACAGCACGCTGCTGGTGCCGGTGAAGTCGCGCGGTTCTGAAACCCATGTGTTCGCCGGGGAAGACCAGGCCTGGCGGCTGGCGCTGGGCCTGTGTGGCGAACACGTGGACCTGATGGCGGCCTATGCCTGGCGCAAGCGCGGCAACTACTTTTCCGGCACCCGGGGCGCGGCGTACTACGACCAGGATCCGCGCGAGCAGTTCGAGTACAAGGGCCTGGACTACATCACCACGCTGGCGCGCTACTTCAAGCCCGGCGACGAGGTGCCCAATACCTCCAGCGAGCAGGAATCGTGGCTGCTGAAAGCGACCTGGCAGATCAACGACGACCAGCAGCTGCGCGCGAGCTGGCGGCGCACGCTCTCGCACTACGGCGAGATCATGCCCTCGCGTATCCTGTCCGCGCCCGACTACGGTCGCATCCAGTGGCCGCTCAGCCGCGTCGATGCCGATGCCTGGAACCTGGAATACCACTGGCAGCCCGCCGGCAGCCGCTGGCTGGACCTGCGTGCCAACCTGTGGCGCACCGAAACCACCAGCGATACGTACACCGCTGGCGGCTTCCCCAATTTTGCCAGCAACCCCGACTGGAACCCCGGCAGCAGCCCGATCCTGCGCAATACCGCGCTGGCCAATGCCCGCAACGACCGCACCGGCCTGACCCTGAGCAACCGCTTCGCGTTGCATTCCACCCTGGACCTGACCGTGGGCGGCAACTGGCAGTTCGAGAAACTGCGCTCGGCGGACCCGTACTTCGGCGTCAGCGATGGCTGGCGCATGTATCCGCGCGCGGGGCGCCGCCAGGAAGGCGAGGGCTACCTGGTGCTGGACTGGCGGCCGGTGGATTTCCTCTCCCTGAGTGCCGGCGTGCGCTACGCGCGCTATTGGGCCTTCGATGATTTCCTGCAGGACCACCCGGAGCTGATGACCACCTCGGTGTTCCCCAAGGAGGCCCGCTACCGCGTCAACGAACTGCCCGAACGCCCGGCCAGCCTGCAGGGCGAGATCGACGCCATCGAGTCGCAGCGCGCGTTCTGGGACAGCATCGGCATGGGCTTCATCGTTGATGATCTGCTGAAGGGCCTGCTGGGCAGGTATGAAACGCCGGTTGCGGTGGACCACACCATTCCGTGGCTGCCGGATGCGGACGGCAACTACAGCCGTGCCAGCAACCCCTGCCTGAATGGCCAGGTGGCGGCCATTCCCGGGCTGTTGCCGGTGCAGGGGGCGCAGATCCTGTGCAGCATCCAGAGCGGGCCGCCGCAGACGGTGTCCGGGCGCAATGAGCGCAGGCGCGACCATGCCTGGCTGCCGACCTTCTCGGCTACCGCGCATTTCTCGCCCAATGCGCGCGCCTACGTCCGCTACAGCGAGGCGGTGCGTTTCCCCAGCATGTTCGAGAGCACCATCGCGTTCTCCAGCAGCCTGAACCCGCTGTACCCGCTCAAGCCCGAGCACGCCTACAACTACGAAGTGGGCTACGTGCACAACCTGTCGGCGCTGTTCGGCAACACCGCTGATGCCGACGTGAAGTTGGCCTACTACGTGCACAAGACCCGCAACGTCATCGAGCGCGACGGCAATTTCCTGTTCGACAACCTGGACAAGCAGCGCATCCGCGGCGTGGAGCTGCAGGCGCGGTTCGACAACCGCCGCTTCTTCACCGACCTGGGCATCACCCGCACGCTGGAAAACAAGGTCTGTGACGAAAGCATGGCGGTGCAGCTCGATGCACTCGCCGGCAAGGTGCCCAACTGCGTGCAGGACGGCTTCGTCAGTGGCTACCTGCTGACCCAGGCCATTCCCCGCTTGTCGGTGAACGCGTCGCTGGGCACCCGGCTGTTCGATGAGCGCCTGGAGCTGGGTAGCCGCATCGTGCATTACCAGCGCCACCAGAACCCGGGCCTGCAGGCCTACCGTGACCGCCTGTACGCCGGCAGTGGTGGCCTGATCTGGCAGAACGTGCCGTTCACCTGGGGAAACATCACCACCGTCGATGCCTACGCGCGCTGGCGCATCAACGACCATGCCAGCATCGAGCTGGTCGGCACCAACCTCGGCAACCGCTACTACGTCGACCCGGCCACGCGCTCCACGCTGCCGGCGCCAGGGCGCACGCTGAAGCTTGGTGTCACCGCGCGCTTCTGATGACCTGTTCCGTTGTTGTACCCGTAGTTCCCTCAACCCAAGGAGTAGTTCCATGAAGATGATCTCCCGTTCCGTACTGGCCGTGGCCGCCACCTTTGCCCTGGCCGGTGCCGCCCAGGCTGCCGACATCGTCGGTGCGGCCAGCCCGGCCACCGATTCGCAGCTGTACGTCAAGGTCGGTGCTTCCGAAGTCAACGGCGGCCCGCACAGTGCCGGCAGGGCCGGCATCGGTGTCGGCACCGTCTCCAACGCCAAGCCGGTCGATTTCCAGGGCCTGGCCGCATACTCGGCCCCCACCACCGTGGGCAACGTGACCGTACGTACGCTGGCCATGCCGATCACCGGTACCCCCGGCAACCATGCCGGCATGGGCCACTTCAACTTCGTCAAGGTGGGCAGTGGCGATGTGTGGTTCGGTGAATGGTCCAAGGATGGCGCCGCGGGTGGCTTCAACAACCGCCAGGTGTACTTCGCTGGCGACCGTGCGGGCACCACGTTGCCCAGCGGCACCGCCACGTACGCGGTGGCCGGCCTGAACAAATTCAACGGCAGCAACCTGCTCAGCGGCACTTTCGCCGCGAACTTCGGTACCGGCAAGCTGACCGGCGGCCTGACCGGTGGTGGCCAGACGCTGGCGATCAACGCCAACATCAACAGCGCTGATGCGTCCTTCGCCGGCACCGCTGTGGCCAACGGTTCGGTCACCGGCAACAGCCAGGGCCAGTTCTTCGGCGCCAACGCCGCCACCCTGGCCGGTATCGCTACGTTCGCCGGCAACAGCCAGTACGACACCGCCTTCGGCGGCAGCAAGAACTGATTGCCACGCCCCTGACGGGGCAGGGCAGGGACAAGCCGCGATCCGCCAGTCCCTGCTTCGGCCCGCTGCATGCACCGCCACGGATCGCCCATGCGCCACCCCATTTTCCTTGTGTTCCTGCTGCTGGTTGCCGCCGACGTGTGCGCCCAGCAGGACGATCTGCTCCGCGTGCTCGAACAGGGCAGCGAACTGCGCCACCAGCAGCAGGACCAGCAGCGCCTGCAGCAAGCCGAATCACAGCGGCCGACGCTCACCATCGATGGCAAGACCGTGCGGGTGGAGCGCACCGTTGATGATCTCGGCCAGGCCCTCTACCTGTCGTTGCAGCACCAGCAGTGGCCGGCCGCCGCGGCGTTCCTGGCCGAATACATCGAGCTTCCGGGGCACGATCCGCTGCTGCGCCACTACGCGCAGGGTGCGTTGGCCCGCGTGGCCGGTGACCATCCGCGCGCTGCACAGGAGTACGAAGCGCTGCTGGCAGCGCAGCCGGACTTCCTGCCCGCCCGCCTTGAACTGGCACGCGTCTATGCCGAAGACCAGCGCGACCGCGAGGCGGTGGCATTGTTCGGTGCAATCAAGGCCGGTATCGACAGCAACGATCCGGCCACCGCAGGTGTCCGCGCTCGTGTGGACAGCTATCTGGACGCGTTGCAGGCACGCAGGCGCTGGAAGGCGGCGGTCGCCGCCGGGCCTGCATGGAGCGACAACATCAACCGCAGTTCGGCCAGCCGCACCTGCCTGTTCGTCGTCGGCGACACCTGCCTCATCGAACGCACGCTGCCCGAAGCGCAGCGCGCCACCGGCCTGGACTACGACGCCAACCTGGAACGGCGCTGGGCGTTGGCCGGCCATCATGGACTTTACGTGCGCGGTCTCGCTTTCGGTCAGGCATGGCGCGGGTACAGTGCATACAACGAGCTCAACGCCAGCGTGCAGGCCGGTTACAGCTGGCGCAGTGCACGGCACACCCTGCAGCTGGCGCCGAGCTATGACTTCCAGGCGCTGGGCAACCACGCTCTGCAGGGCGGCAGCGGCGTACACGGCGAGTGGCAGTACGCCCTGGACGGGCGCAGCCTGCTCAAGCTGGAGGCCGACTGGAAGCGCCAGCGCTATCGGCAGCCGGGCCTGGCCGACAACTACGATGGCGATCTGGCAGCGCTGTATGCCACCTGGTTCCGCGCGCTTAATCCGCGCTGGACCCTGTTCGCGGGCATGGACCTGAGCGACAGCAGCGCTGCCGACCCGGCCAACGGCTACCGCCAGCGCGGCCTGCGGCTGGGCGCGGCGCGCCAGTGGAGTGGCACCACGGCCACGGTGTTCGTGTCGTTGCGTCACCGTCACTACGATGCCTGGAGTCCGTTGCTGGAGGCGCGCAGGCAGGACGACGAACAGAACCTGATCGCCATCGTGCGCAGCGAGCGGCTGGCGGTGGGCGGGCTGGTGCCCAGCCTGAGCCTGCGCTACGCCCGTATCGACAGCAACGTCGGTTGGCTGTACAGCCATGACCGCGGCCTGCTCAGCCTGAAATGGGAGCGTGCGTTCTGAACGCACCGCTGCAAGGCCGGAGTGAATGCGCCGCGGCTGCGATCTTCATCGATCATCACGCGCCCTTGTAGCCCGGTTCGCGCATCCTACGACCGTTGCGGCGGAGGTGGGCCGCGTGTATCGAGGAGCGCCGGTCGTGCTGGAAGCGGGCAACAAACCAGAAGGCCTGAAAGGGTTGAGAGTACTGGTGGCGGAAGATGAATTCGCCATCGCGATGTTCCTGGTGGACTACCTGGAGTTGAAGGGCGCGCAGGTGGTGGGGCCGGCCGGGGACCTGCAGGCACTCGGCCGGCTGCTGGATGACAACCCCATCGACGTGGCCCTGCTGGACATCAACCTGGGCGGTGAACAGGTGTACCCGCTGGCCGACCGGTTGGCCGAAGCGGGTACGCCGTTCATGCTGACCTCTGGCTACGATGACAACCTGCCCAGCCGCTTCGCGGATGCGCCCCGCTGCACCAAGCCCTATCACATCGAGGCCCTGGTCCAGCAGCTGGCGGGACTGGTGGCGACGCCGCAGGCCCCTGCGGGCATCGCCTGATTGCGCGGCATGTCGCGCCACACCGAAGGCCTCCGGGCCGTTGAGCGCCCGGCGGGCATGCCGCCGTCGCTGCAGGCCGATGCGCGCCATGACGGCATGGCCGCCCGTATTGCCCGGCACGACTGGTCAGGCACGCCACTGGGTGCGATCGAGCAATGGCCGCCGCACCTGCGCGCCACCGTCGACCTGATGCTTGCGCACGGCTTTCCGATGATCGTGCTGTGGGGCGAGCAGCTGGTGCAGCTCTACAACGATGGCTATGCCGAGATCCTGGCTGACAAGCATCCTGGCGGACTGGGCCAGCCGACGCGCGAATGCTGGCCCGAGGTCTGGCACATCAACGGCCCGATCTACCAGCGTGTGTGGCAGGGCGAGACCATCACCTATGAGGACAAGCTCTATCCGCTGGCGCGGCGGGGGCGCTTGGAGGATGTCTGGTTCACCATCACCTACAGCCCCATACGCGGAGAGGACGGGTGCATCAACGGCGTGCTGGTGACCATGTTCGAAACGACGGCCGCGCACGTTGCGCAGGCGGCCCGCGAACGCGAGGAACAGAAGCGCCGTGAGAGCGACCGCCGGTTGGCGCTGGCCTTCAAGGTGCTGCCGGTGGGTGTCTGCATTGTCGATGCCGACGGCAACCTGCAACTGTCCAACGACCAGATGCGGACCTATCTTCCCACCGGCAAGGTGCCCTCCACGGATCGCCCCAACCACTACCGGTGGCAGGGTACGCATCCCGATGGCTCGCGCATCGAACCCCACGATTTCGCCATCGCCCGCGCCCTGCGGGGGGAGACGATGGTCCCAGGCCTGGAGTTCCAGTTCATCCATGACGATGGGCGCGCGCGCTGGACGCGTGTCGCCGCCGCACCGCTGCGTGATGCCGATGGCGGGGTGAGTGGCGTGTTCGCGATCGCCGTGGACATCGACGACCTCAAGCGTGCCACCGAGCGCCAATCGGTGCTGCTGGCCGAACTGCAGCATCGCGTGCGCAACATCATGTCGACCATCCATGCCCTTGCCTGGCGGACCCGCGCATCGGTCGGCAGCGTGGACGAGTATGCCGAGCGCCTGTGCGCGCGGCTGATGTCACTGGCGCGCACGCAGAGCCTGTTGACCCGTGGCGCCAATGTAGGGGTCTGCCTGCGCGGCATGCTCGAGCAGGAGATCGCGGCGCAGACACCGGCCGCCGCCGCCTATCACCTGCAGGGTGAGGATGTGCTGTTGCCACCGAAGGCGGCCGAAGTACTGTCGCTGGCCATCCATGAGCTGGCCACCAATGCGTTGCGGTATGGCGCGCTGGCCCACGAGGACGGCCGGATCGATGTCTGCTGGCACCTGCAGGTGCAGGATGGGCAGCCGTGGCTGGGCCTGCACTGGTGCGAGCGCCATGCCGAGGTGGAGGGGTGGGAGATGCCACGCCAGCGTGGCCTGGGCCGGGTCCTGATCGAGCAGCGGGTGCCCTATGAACTGGCCGGCAGCGGCGAGCTGCGCTTTACCCCGCAAGGCCTGGATGCCTGGATCCGCTTCCCGCTGCGCGAGCGTGACAGCCTGCTGCAGACCGACGCCCCGGACGCTGGGGCGCCGGAGTGAAAAGGGATTTATCCCCAATTTGGCCAAATTGGGTATAGTGGCTGTCATCCACCCTGTCTGGAGCCGTGCCATGACCCTGCCGCTGGATCTGCCTGGCCTTGAAAAAGCCCCGGCCTCGTCGGTGAAGACCCGGGGCTGGCCGAGCCTGATGCGCACCGTGCGCGAAAAGCAGGCGCTGGTCATCACCAACCACAATCACCCGGAAGCGGTGATCGTGGACATCCGTACCTACCAGGAGCTGCTGGCCAAGGCCGCGGGTGGCGATGCCGGTGAGCGCAACGAAGAGCTGCTGCGCCTGCGCAGCGAATTCGACCAGAAGCTGGCCGGGCTGCAGCGCGGGGAGGGGCTGGGCAAGGTGCTGGGCCAGCCGATCCGGCGCGGCCGCAAGGTCACCCTCGGCCGCCCGCTCTGATCGATGGGACGCATCCTGGCGCTGGCCGGCGTCAATGGCGCCGGCAAGAGTTCGCTGCTGGGCACCTGGCTGGACGCCGAAGGGCTGAGCTGGTTCAACCCGGACTCGTTCACCCGTCGCCTGGTCGACGCCGGCTGGCCGCTGCCGGAGGCCAACGCCGAGGCCTGGCAGGAAGGCACCCGCCGCCTGCGCCAGGCCATGGCCGATGGCACCGACTTCGCCTTCGAGACGACGCTCGGCGGCAACACCATTCCGCGCCTGCTGCTCGAGGCCTGCGAACGGCATCAGGTGGCGATCTGGTTCTGTGGGCTGGCCGATGTCGAGCTGCACATCGCCCGTGTTGCGGCGCGGGTGGCCGCTGGCGGCCACGATATTCCGGTGGAGAGGATCCGCGCGCGTTTCGATTCCGCGCGCGCGAACCTGCTGGAGCTGCTGCCACACCTGGCCGAGCTGCACGTCTACGACAACAGCGCACCGGCCGACGCACAGGGCTGCGTGGTGCCGCTGCCGGTACTGGCCATGGCTGCAGGCGAACTGCAATACCCCATTGCGGTAGCCGACCTGCTGCACACGCCCGGCTGGGCCAAGCCCATCGTGATGCGTGCGATGGAATTGAACAGCCCGCGCTAGATCCACGCCATGCGTGGATGCCTTGGCTGTGGTTAGACTGGCCGCACACCCAAGGAGGATGACATGCACGGACCTGCGATGTTCCGCTCCACTTCGATCTGCCTGGCGCTTGCTGCGCTGGCGCTGTCCAGCTTGACGGCGGCGGCTGCGCCGGCCGCGTCCAAGCGGGTGGTGGCGCCGCCCAGCCTGGTACAAGCGTATCGGGCCGCCGAAGCCAATCTGCGGCTGATTCCCGGCGACGACATTGAATCCGAGTTCCGTCCGGTGTGGACCGCTGTTGCCGATCTCGATGGCGACGGCCGTGCCGAGGTCGTGTATTTCTACACGTCCACCTACACCGGCGGCAGCTTCGCCCAGCGCAACGTTGTTGCGGTGATGACCGCGTTGGCCGAGAACGATCCGCGGGGCCAGGAGAACCCGAAGAGCGTGTCGCCGGTGGAGGCAGAGGACTATGCCGCCATCCGCAGGTATGGCTATGGCGACGACGCGGTCGAACAGATTCCAGGCGCCATCCATGCCATCCGCATCCAGGGTGATCGCATCATTGTCGATTTCACCGTCAGTGGCGGGGCGACGGTCTGCGAATGGAAGAGCCCAAATCGCCACGTCTGTCCGCCGGACGGGAACTACACCTGGACGCTGCGTTGGACGCCGGGAAAGCTGGCGCGCATCAAGACGTAGCGCCAGTGGCGCCGCAGATCCACGCCATGCGTGGATCGCGTTTTGCACCCGATCTCAGGCAGGCTTCACCTGCTCGGGCTGGGCAACATCCGGCAGCGGCGGCAAGGTCGGGTCCACCGTCACCGGCACATCGCTCTTCAACAGCGCAGCCGCCTCCCGTTCGCAGCCGACCGCCGGCGGTGAGCCGCGCAGCGGCAGGCCAGCGGTTTCCTTCACGAACAGCATGGTCACCAGCCCGATCACCGCCGCGCCCATCAGGTAATAGGCCGGCACCAGCGGGTCGCCGGTGCGTTCCACCAGCCACGCGGTCACCAGCGGCGTGGTGCCACCGAACAGCGACACCGACACATTGAAGGCGATCGACAGCGCGCTGTAGCGCACCGGGGTGTAGAACAGCGCCGGCAGCGTGGACGGCATCGAACTGGTGAAGCACACCAGCGCCAGGCCCAGCAGCATCAGGCCGAGGAAGATCAGCCCGTCATGGCCGCTGCCGACCAGCAGCAGGCACGGAATGGCCAGCACCAGCAGCGCGATGCAGGCACCGATGATCATCGGGCGGCGGCCCAGCCTGTCACTGAACACGCCGCCGACGATGTTCAGCGGCATCATCACCAGCATCACGATGATGATCAGCAGCAGGCCCTTGCTCTCGGCGTAGCCCATGGTGACGCTGAGGTAGCTGGGCATGTAGGTCAACAGCATGTAATCGGTGACGTTGAACACCAGCACCAGGCCCATGCACACCAGCAGCTGGCGGCCATGCACCTGGAACAGCGCGCGCAGCCCCGGCCGGTCGTGTTCGCGCTTCTCGGCTTCCTCGGCGAAGGCGCGGAACGCCGGGGTTTCCTCCAGCTTCATGCGCATGTACAGGCCGAGCAGGCCCAGCGGGCCGGCCACCAGGAACGGAATGCGCCAGCCCCAGTCCAGCATCTGCTCGCTGCTCAACAGCATGTGCAGCGCGGTCACGGTACCGGCGCCGGCGATGTAGCCGCCCAGCGTGCCGAACTCCAGCCAGCTGCCCATCAGGCCGCGGTTGCGATCGGTGGAATACTCGGCGATGAAGGTCGCCGCGCCGCCATATTCACCGCCGGTGGAAAAGCCCTGCACCACGCGTGCGAGCAGCAACAGCACCGGTGCCCAGATACCGATGCGCTCGTAGGCGGGGATCAGGCCGATCGAAAAGGTGCCCAGCGCCATCAGGACCATGGTGAACGCCAGCACTTTCTGGCGGCCGTAGCGATCACCCAGCGGGCCGAACACCAGGCCGCCCAGCGGCCGTACCAGGAACGCCACGGTGAAAGTGGCGAACGCGGCGATCACCTGCGCGGTGGGATTGCTGGAGGGGAAGAACACCTGGCCGATGGTGACCGCCAGATAGCCGTAGACACCGAAATCGAACCATTCCATCGCGTTGCCCAGTGCAGCGGCGCCAACGGCGCGCTTGAGCATGGGCTTGTCGACCACCGTGATCTCATCGACCTTCAGGTGGCGGCGGCGCTTGAACCAGCCAAAGTGGGCGTGTGCATCGGGGGTGTCCTGCATGGGGACTCCTTGTTGAGTAAATACGGTGCGGAATAGACGGTGTGGTGTGTCCCGAGAAACGGAAACGGCGATGCAGGCGCAGGTGGCGCAGGGGCATCGGGGCTGGGGGAATGTGCGCACGCACGACGCCACGCGCACGAAATCGCACCGCAGTAACGGTGGACATGCGGAAACACACCACTGCAGCCGCGCAATCAGCGGCCAGCGGTCACGTCAGCGTGGGAATGCAGGCAGAGCGCCTGCGGGCGTCATCCGCCGGGATCCAGCGCGAGGCGATGGAAGGGCAGGGCGGGAGCCATCGTGGCAAGCGAAGCGCCGGTCGGCAGTGCTTCCCACGAACAGGTGCGCCCGTCACGTAGTGGGTCGTGTCGATCATCGGTTCATGATAACGGCATCGGTGTGAGCATGCGGAGAAGCGGGCTGATCTGCACGCTGTGTTCCATTGCGCCTGTTCATCCGCAATGCATGCGATGACACGCGTTGAACGAACCTTGGCCGCAGCCCTCACGCAGTGCTGTCTACGGTAGTGCCGAACGCAATCGAGAAGGAGCATCGCATGACCCGTCGCATTCCCGAAGGCACCCTGATCGTCGTTGCCGATGGTGGTTCGGCCCGCGTGTTCACCAACGTGGGCAGCGAACATCAGCTTGCGTTGAAGCAGGAAGGTGAGCTGCGCCTGCAGGACATCAGCGAGCAGGGTATCTCAGGTCAGGGGCCGGCCGGTGCGGTGCCGAAGGACATGTCCATTTCCCAGCTCAACGAGGCGACGTTCGCCAAGCAGGTGGCTGAGCAGCTCAACGAAGATGCCTTGAATAATCGCTATGCACACCTGGTACTGGTGGCAGACCCGACCACGCTGGGCCGTATCCGCCCGCTGCTGCACATGGAGGTCCAGGCGCGCCTGCTGGGCGATATTGCCAAGGACCTGACCAATTCACCGGTGGAGGACATCCAGAAGGCCTTGGCGGGGTAACGACCATGCAGTTCATGCGTGACTACCCGGCGGCGGAGCCCGCCGACGCGGACGTGGAAGCTCAGGCGGGCTGGCTGCTGCTAGAGTTCGGTGCACCCTGGTGTGGCCATTGCCAGACCGCGCAGCCCACACTCCAGGCGTTTGTGGACGCCCATGATCTGGTGCATTGGAAGATCGAAGATGGCAAGGGAAAGCCACTGGGGCGTGCCTTCAAGGTAAAACTGTGGCCCACCGTGGTGCTGCTGCATGACGGCCAGGAAGTGGCGCGGGTGGTGAGGCCGGTCGAAAGCGCCGACCTCGCTACGTTGCAGGGCGCATTGCCGGGTTGACGGCAGCAGTCGCTGCCTGCGGCTCGAACCGCGCCGAGCAGGCTTGGCTGCATTGCGGTCTAGTGATAGGTCACCTTTTCCGCTTCCGCGCGCAACTTCTGCAGCAGGCAACGCCCATGCTGGCTCAGCATGACCATCGCATTGGCGATCTCTTTGGCGTTGTAGCCCATCGGTGCGGGTGGCTTCGGCTCGGGGCCGTACTGCTCGCCGATGAGGATGGCCATGCCTTCGGCACTGTTGAGGGCGTGTTCGATGCGCTGGAACAGCGATTCCATGGCCGGGCTGAGCGGACGTTGGGTCATGCGGGAACTCCTTGGGAAGCGAAGGCCACCGCAAGGGTGGCGGGCGATGCGAGGTTGGAACTTCGGCTGAGCTTTGGGAAAAGCCGGAGGGCCATTCGGCCGCCGCGCACCGCCCGCCGTAGTTACGGCAAGCAGATCCCAAAGCTCAAAACGGGGTTCCAATCCCGGCAGCGGCGTTTGCGCTGCGGTGCCATCCTGGGCAGATCGAGGCGCTGCATACCAATTGATGGTTCGTCTCGCTTTCTCCCGTTTCGAAGGCGCGGTCTTTCAGAGGTGCATGTGTGGACATCCATTGGCGTATCGGCACCGATCGGGAGGCGGGAGACCGCAAGGCTATGAGGCGACTCGTCGTCCGGCCATGCAATTACGTGCAAATCATCGTGCCGGTTCCGGCGGCCGCACTGCAGCATGCGACAAGACAGGCCCGGTGCTAGGATCCGACTACCACCTGAATCGATCCAAATGCCGATGCCCACGCTGGACCGTCGCCTCCTGATCGCCTTCGCTGCCACCGCCATGCTTGTCACCGGTACCGCCTTGGCGGCCCCGTCGAAATCCGCCGCCGAACGCGCCTATGCCTCGGTCGACCCGTTCATCGGCACCGGTGGCGAAGGCCACACCTACCCGGGGGCCACAGTGCCGTTCGGCATGGTCCAGCTCAGCCCGGACACGCGCATCCAGCCGCGCGAAAAGGCCTACGGCTGGGCCGCAGGCTACCGCTACGACGACAGCAGCATCGTCGGCTTCTCGCATACGCACTTCTCCGGCACTGGCCATTCCGATCTGGGCGACATCCTGCTGATGCCGTTCACCGGCAATCCGGGCCTGGAGCGCGGCGATCCGGAGAAGCCGCGCAGCGGCTATGCATCGCGCTTCCGTCATGACGATGAAAAGGCCGAGCCGGGCTACTACGCGGTCACCCTGGATGACTACAAGGTACGCGCCGAACTGACCACCAGTACCCGCGTGGGCGTGCACCGCTATGCCTTCCCCAAGGGCACCGACGCCAAGGTGCTGCTGGACATGCGTACCAGCATGTATGACTACCCGGGCAAGGTGCTGTGGTCGCGGGTACGGGTGCGCGCCGACGGTACGGTGACCGGCTTCCGCGAGACGCGCGGCTGGGCGCCGGGCCGCCAGCTGTATTTCGCGATGCGTTTCTCGCGCCCGCTGGCCGGGCACGAGCTGCACAACACCGAGCAGGACATCGTCTACAAGGGCTTCCCGCCGCCGGGTGAGAAGGATCCCGCGCAGCGCGCCCAGATCGAAGGCCGACAGCTGGTCGGTACGTTCGCATTCGGCAAGCTGGACGCACCACTGGTGGTCAAGGTGGCGATCTCGCCGGTCAGCGAAGCCGGCGCCATCGCCAACCTCGACGCGGAAGTGGCCGACTTCGATTTCGATCGCGTGCGTGCACAGGCGAAGCAGGAGTGGACGCAGGCACTGTCCGTGCTGGACATCGACGCGCCGGAGCATGCCCGTCGCAGTGCCTATACCGCGCTGTACCACACGATGTTGGGGCCGACGCTGTTCATGGATGCCGATGGCCAGTACCGCGGTTCGGACAACGCAGTGCACAAGGCCGACGGCTTCACGCACTATTCGACGTTCTCGCTGTGGGACACCTACCGTGCGCTGCACCCGCTGCTGACGCTGGTGCAGCCGGAGAAGCGCAACAGCGACTTCGTCAATTCCATGCTTGCCCACCATGAGCACAGCCCGTACGGCATGCTGCCGGTATGGTCGTTCCATGGCCTGGAAGACTGGTGCATGATCGGCTACCACGCCGTGCCGGTGATCGCCGATGCCTACGTGAAGGGCATTCGTGGCTTCGACGCCGACAAGGCGCTGAAGGCAATGGTCGAGACCGCCAATTACGGTCCCTATGACGGCATCGCGCAGTACCGCGAGCTGGGCTACGTGCCGATCGACGAGGAGGGCGAAGCAGCCAGCAAGACGCTGGAATACGCCTTCGACGACTGGACCATCGCACGCATGGCGCAGGCCATGGGCAAGGCCGATATCGCGGCGACCTTCGACAAGCGCGCAGGCAACTGGCGCAATGCCTTCGACAAGGACACCGGCTTCATGCGCGCACGCAAGCGCGATGGCAGTTTCCGCACGCCCTTCGACCCCAGCGCCAGCGGCTACGGCACCGACTACACCGAAGGCAATGCCTGGCAGTACTCGTGGTACGTGCCGCAGGACGTCGCCGGGTTGGCGGCCGCGCACGGTGGCAGCGACAAGCTGCTCGCGCGCCTGGACGAGGTGTTCAACGCCAAGGTGGATCCATCGATCTTCGAGCACATGGAAGACATCACCGGCCTGATCGGCTGGTATGCGCACGGCAACGAGCCCAGCCACCACGTGGCCTACCTGTATTCGTATGCCGGCCAGCCGTGGCGCACGCAGGCGCGCCTGAAGCAGATCATGGATACCCAGTACGCCGACCGTCCCGATGGCCTGGCCGGCAATGATGACGTCGGCCAGATGTCGGCGTGGTATGTGTTCACCGCGCTGGGCTTCTACCCGGTTGCACCGGGTTCGGGCGAGTACATTCTTGGCCGTCCGTTCCTGCCGAAGACCGCGATGCGCCTGCCCAACGGCAAGACGTTCACCATCGTGGCCGAGGGGCTGGATGAAGCGCACACGTACGTGGGCAGCGTGACGTTGAACGGCAAGCCGCTGCAGCGCACCTTCCTGCGCCACGACGAGATCCTGGCCGGTGGCGAACTGCGCTTCAGCATGCAGGCCGAGCCGAACAAGGACTGGCCGGGGCAGGGCGCGCAGGCGCCGTATTCGATGAGCCGATGACGCGCACTCGGTAGGTGCCGACCTTGGTTGGCACGCTTCACGGGTGACCGGGAACCTGTAGAGCCGAGCCCATGCTCGGCTCAGGCATCGTGCCAGGAGCAGCCGAGCATGGGCTCGGCTCTACAAGGGCAATTCAACAACGCTCAGCGAAACCGCAGCCCCACGCGCGCGCCACCGAGCGGCGCCGTTTCGATCTTCAACATCGCGCCATGCCGCTGCGCGATCTCGGCCACGATCGCCAGCCCCAGCCCGCAGCCGTCCCCCTCGCTGCTGGCCCGGTAGAAGCGTTCTGTGACGCGCGCGCGCTCGGCTTCGGCGATGCCGGTGCCGTCATCGTCCACCCATACCCGCACGCCGTCGGTTCCCTGCCGAAGGCCGAGGGTGATGACTCCGGGCGTGGCGCCGTAGCGCAGCGCGTTGTCCAGCAGGTTACCCAGCGCCTCGCGCAGCAGCTGTGGATCGCCCTGTACCTGCACGCTGTCGTCGGGTCCGTCGTAACCCAGGTCCACGCCTGCAGCCAACGCACGATCGGCGTAACGCTCGACCACGCCACGCGCCAGCGCGGCCAGATCCAGCGGCTGCAGCGGCAGTGCGCTGCCCTGTGGATCTTCCGAGCGGCTGAGCATCAGCAGCTGATTGACCAGGTGCTGCAGCCGCGCCAGCCCGGCCAGCGTGCCGGACAGCGCCAGTTGCTGCGCCTGTGGATCATGCTGGCGCAGGGAACTCTCCAGCTCCACCTGCATCGCAGCAAGCGGCGTGCGCAGCTGGTGCGCGGCGTTGCTGACGAAGCGCCGTTGCGCCGCCTGCATCGCATCCAACCGGTGCAGCAGCGCGTTATAGGCTTCCACCGCCGGCCACAGTTCGCGTGGCGCTTCCTGTGCGGGTTCCAAGGGCGCCAGTGGGTCCGGGCGGGGGCTGGCCAAGCGCCGCGCCACCTGGTTCGCATGGCGTGCGGCAGCGCCGGTCCCCGACCACGCCAGCCACGCCGCCAGTGCCAGGATCGCGGCCTGGAACGGGATGCTGGTCAGCAGCAGCTTGCGCTCCAGTCGGTGGCGCTTGCGCAGCGTCTCGGCCACGCGCAGCCGGATATCGTGGCCGGGCCCGGCGCTGACCACGACTTCGACCATGCGCACCGGCTGCCCGCGTAGGCGCGCATCGTAGTAGACCGCGCCCTCATCGGCGGCAGCGCTCCCCGGGCGCGGCAGTGCTTCGGGCAGGTCGCCATACAGGCGCCCGCCTGCAGCGTCGACCACCTCGCCATGCACTTGGTCGGCGGTGTCCCAGGTGAACATGCGCGATACGGCCGGGGTGATCTCGATCGAAGCGCGGCCATCCTGCACCGTCACCAGCTCGGACAGCGACATCGCCGAGTCCAGCAGCCAGCGGTCATAGACCTGTCCGGCGTAGAAACGGGCCAGCGCGAAGGAACCTACCGCGCTACACAGCAGCAGCACCAGCAGCGGCAGCCACAGGCGGCGCAGCAGCAGGCCACGCAGGCTGTGCACGCGCTCAGTCACCCACGGCCTCCAAGCGGTATCCAAGCCCACGCAGCATGCGGATGCCGACGCCGGCACGCGCCTGTTCCAGCTTGCGGCGCAGGCGGCTGACATGCACTTCGATCACCGACAGGCTGGCCTCGTGGTCCCAGCTGTACAGCGCGTCGAACAGGCGCTGCTTGGTGACGGTGCGGCCGGGATGCTGCATCAGGGCCTCGACCAGCGACAGCTCACGCGCGGTCAGTTCGATGCGCTGGCCGTCCACCTGCACTTCATTGCGGATGCTGTCGAAGCACAGGCGACCCAACCGCTTCTGCGCAGGCGCGTCGCTGCGGCGGCGTGACAGCGCACGCAGGCGTGCTTCCAGCTCTCCCAGCGCGAACGGCTTGGCGAGATAGTCGTCGCCACCCCGGTCGAGGCCGAGGATACGGTCTTCTATACCGTCGCGCGCAGTGAGGATCAGCACCGGCAGGGTCACACCGTCGTTGCGCAGGCGCGAGAGCAGGTCGAGGCCATCGACGTCGGGCAATGAAAGGTCGAGCACCATCACGTCATATGGCGCGCTGGCCAGTGCAGCGGGTGCATGCAGTCCGCGCGAGAGGTGGTCGCACAGATGACCCGTGCCCTGCAGGGCACGGATCAGTCCATCGGCCAGGGCGGCGTCGTCTTCGATCAGCAGGATTCGCATTGCAAGCTTCGTGCAAGGTTGGGGCAAGATTGGCGCAAGTGCGTCACCTTACCGTGACGCGCATGAATTTCTCCCCTTGTCTTGCGGCTGTGTTGGCTGCCCTCCTGTGCGCACCTGCGGCATCGGCACTGTCCCTGCAGGAGGCGCAGCGCGCCATGGAAGCGCATAACCCGGACCTGCGTGCGGCGGCGCTGGAGCTGCGCGGGGTGCAGGGCGACGCGCAGGCCGCCGCGCTGCGCCCGCCCACCGAGCTGTCGATCGGCAGCAGCAAGATCAGCCCGAAGCACGGCATCGGCCCGGGACGCTGGCAGGACAAGCGGGTGGACAGCACGCTGGGCCTGGGCTGGACCTGGGAGCGCGGTGGCAAGCGCGCATTGCGCATCCGCCAGGCCGATGCACTGCTGGAAGTGGCCGGGCTGGAGATGCTCGATACCCGGCGCCGGCAGCAGGTAGCGCTGCATGAGGCCTACTTCGGCCTGAAGCGCGCGCAGGAGCGGGTGCAGATTGCCGAGGCCAACCGCCAGAGTTCGGCCGAACAGATGGCGGCAGCCGACAAGCAGGTTGCCACCGGGGCGATGGCGCCGGTCGACCGCGCGCGGCTGGCGGTGGACGACCTGGCGGTGGCCGACGCGGCGCGCGAGGCAGTGCTGGATCTGCGCGATGCGCGGCATGCGCTGGGCCTGCTGCTCGGCCGTGACGACAGCGGCGACCTGAGCGCCGATGATCCCTGGCCCGACCCCGCAGCCGTTGCCGCAACGCGCGCATTCGATCCGCAGCAGCGTGCCGATCTGCGTGCGGCGCGTTC
The DNA here is from genome assembly GCF_001580555.1 of Stenotrophomonas sp. DDT-1. Taxonomy (NCBI): domain Bacteria; kingdom Pseudomonadati; phylum Pseudomonadota; class Gammaproteobacteria; order Lysobacterales; family Lysobacteraceae; genus Stenotrophomonas; species Stenotrophomonas sp. DDT-1. The sequence continues at coordinate 21,423 of NZ_LEKR01000019.1, read as the reverse complement.
GCGCCTGGCCGCGGCCGATGCCGGTGTAGCACTGGCGCGCAGCGAGCGCCATCGCGACGTCCAGCTGGGCGTGGAAGCCGAACGCGAGCCGACCGACATCAGCGGCGTCACCTGGGGTGTGTCATTGACCATCCCGCTGGGCGGCCCGTCGCGTGCACGCGGCGCGATCCAGCGTGCCGAGGCCGACCGTGACAGTGCCGCGCTGGAACTGCAGGTGCTGCAGCGCGAAGCGCGCGCCGAACTGGACCAGTTGCAGGCCAGCGCGCAGTCCGCCGCGCAGCGTCGCAGCGACTATGAAGGGCTGCAGTCCGACGCTGCACGCAAGGCGGTGCGGGGCATCGAACTGGCCTACCGCCGCGGTGCCGCCAGCCTGACCGATCTGCTGGATGCGCGCCGTAGCTGGCGCGACTTCGAGGCTGCGCTGATCGAGGCGCGTGCCGACCATGCCATTGCGTTGGCGCGCTGGGAAGCGGCCACATCCGTTGCTGAAGGAGAGTCCTGATGAAGTCCACTGTCGCCCATCGTCTGCGGGCGCGACACGCCGTGCTGCCGGCCTTGCTGGCGCTGGCGCTGCTGGGTGGCTGCGGCCGCGAGCCGGCCTCGTACATCGAGGACGCGCCGCAGATCAGCGGCGGCCAGATCCAGTTTCCGGCCGGCAGTCGCCAGCTGGACGTGCTGCGCAGCGAGGCGGTGACCGCCGGCGCCAGCGCCAGCCTGCAGCTGCCGGGTCGGGTGGCCTGGGACGAGACCCGCTCCAGTGTACTGCGCACGCCATTGGCGGGGCAGGTGGCGCGTATCGATGCGCAGCCGGGGCAGAAAGTGAAGGCGGGCCAGGTGATCGCCTGGATCACTTCGCCCGAGTTCGGCCAGGCCCAGGCCGACGGCGTGCGCGGCCGCGCCGAACTGCAACAGGCCCGCAGGGAACTGGATCGCATCCGCGAGCTGCATGCGGCGGGTGTGGCATCGGGCCGTGAACTGGACGAGGCCGAGGCCAACTTTGCCGGCAGCCAGGCCGATCACGCGCGTGCGACCGCCTTCGCCAAGGCGTATGGCAATGGCCTGCACGTCGACCAGCGCCTGCCGCTGCGCGCCCCCATCGACGGCGTGCTGGTGGAACGGCGGATGAGCCCGGGCATGGCGGTCAGCCCCGACAGCGAACAGCCGTTGGCAGTGATTGGCGATCCGGACCGCTTGTGGTTGCTGCTGGATGTTCCCGAGAGCCAGGCAGGGCGCTTGAGGGCGGGCATGCAGGTGAGCCTGACCGTCGCCGATGGACGGCCGCTGCAGGCGACCCTGCAGCACGTGGATGACTTCGTCGACAGCGAGCGCCGCGTGGTGCAGGCGCGCGCCGAGCTGGACAACCGGGCACGGGCATTCAAGGCCGGCCAGTACGTGCGTGCGCAGGTGGCGTTGCCGGCCGAGGGCGGTGTCTCGCTTCCGGATGCGGCGGTGCTGCTGATCGACGGCAAGCAGGTGGTGTTCGTGGAGGAAGCAAAGGGCCGCTTCGTGCGCCATGCCGTGCACGCCGAGGAACTGGGTGACGGCCGCCTGTGGGTGCGTGAAGGCCTGGCGGCGGGCAGCAGGGTGGTGGTCGAGGGTGGCCTGCTGCTGCAGCAGCTGGTGGATAGCGCGCCGGCAGCCGCCAGCACCGGCACGGGGCACGCCGCCCCATGATCGATCGCCTGATTGCCTATTGCCTGCGCCAGCCGCTGATGGTGATGCTGGCGCTGCTGCTGTTCATCGGCGCTGGCATTGCTGCGTTCCGCGTGTTGCCGGTGGAGGCCTTCCCGGATGTGTCCGATACCCAGGTGACGGTCGTATCGCTGCACCCGGGCCGCGCCGCCGAAGAGGTCGAGCGCGAGGTGACGATGCCGCTGGAAGTGGCGCTGTCCGGCATTCCGCATTCGGTGCGGGTGTTCTCGCACACCCAGTTCGGCCTGTCGATGATCATCCTGACCTTCGACGACAAGGCCGATGACTACTTCGCGCGCCAGCAGGTGCTGGAGCGCCTGCAGGGGGTGGAGCTGCCGGAAGGGGTGACCCCGGAACTGGAGGCGATGAGTTCGGCGGTGGGTGAGATCTACCGGTACGTGCTGAAAGGCCCGCACATGACGCCGACCCAGTTGCGCACCGTGCAGGAATGGACGATGGAGCGCAGCCTGCGCACCGTGCCGGGCGTGGCCGATGTGATCAGTTTCGGCGGCTTCGCGCGCACCTTCCAGGTCAAGCCGGACCTGGACAAGCTGCGTGACCGCGGCATCAGCCTGGGTGAGTTCGCCGAGGCGATGGAGAAGGGCAGCTCGAATGCCGGCGGCGGCTACGTGGAACGCGGCCAGCAGCAGTTCCTGATCCGTGGCGTAGGCCTGATGCGTTCGCCGGCCGACATCGGCAACGTGGTGGTTACGCAGCGCGGGGGCACGCCAATACTGGTGCGCGACCTGGCCGGCATTGCCGACACCGGCCTGCCCCGGCAGGGCCTGGTCGGCCAGGACGACAATGACGATGCGGTGTTCGGCATGGTGCTGATGCGCAAGGGCGAGAATCCGTCCGACGTGCTCGACGCCCTGCATGCGCGCATTGCCGAGATCGAGGCGAACCAGCTGCCGGCCGGGGTCAGCATCGAGCCGTTCTACGACCGCTCGTGGCTGGTGTCGACCACGCTGAAGACCGTCTTCCGCAACCTGCTGGAAGGCGCGGTGCTGGTGTTCCTGGTGCTGTGGCTGTTCCTGTACAACGCCCGCGCCGCGCTGATCGTGGCGGCGATGATGCCGCTGGCGCTGTTGTCGACCTTCCTCGGCCTGCATCTGTGGGGCGTGCCGGCCAACCTGCTGTCGTTGGGCGCGATGGACTTCGGCATCATCATCGATGGCGCGGTGATTGTTACCGAGCACATTGTCTCGCGATTGTCGAAGCTGCCACCTACGGCTGATCGGAAGACGCGGTTCTCGACCATTCTGTCGGCCGCAACGGAAGTGGGGCGGCCGACGTTCTTCTCGATGCTGATCATCATCGCCGCGCACATCCCGATCTTCACCCTGCAGCGACAGGAAGGCCGCATGTTCGCGCCGATGGCGTACTCGGTGACCTCGGCATTGATCGGTGCGTTGATCCTCGCACTGACCGTAGTGCCGCTGTTCTGCTACTGGTGGCTGCGGCGCGACCGCATGCGCGATGGCAATCCACTGATGGACCGCCTGACCGGCTGGTACAAGCCGATCCTGGAACGCGCACTGGCCCGCCCGCGTGCGGTGGTGCTGACTGCGGTTGCGCTGCTGGTCGGCACGCTGGCGCTGGGCACAAGGTTGGGTTCGGAGTTCCTGCCCGAGCTGGACGAAGGATCGATCTGGCTGACCGCAACGCTCGACCCGAGCACCAGCCTGGCCGAGGCGCAGCAGCAGTCGCGGCGCATCCGCGAGCTGGTCGGCACCTTCCCGCAGGTATCGACGGTGGTGGCCAAGCTCGGGCGCCCGGAGGATGGCTCCGATGCCAAGGGTGCCAACCAGATCGAGGCGCTGGTGGCGTTGAAGCCGGAGGAAGAGTGGCCGAAGGGCGTGGACAAGCGGCAGCTGGTGAGCGATCTGCAGCGCACGCTGGAGCAGCGCATTCCAGGGCCGGAGTTCTCGATCTCGCAGCCGGTGCGCGACAACATCCTCGAGAGCATCTCGCAGATCAAGGGCCAGGTGGTGATCAAGGTGAGTGGCTCGGATCTGGACGTGCTGAACCAGCAGGCGCAGGCGATCCTGGCCCAGGTGCGTGCGGTGGACGGCGTGGAAAGCGCGTTCATCGATCGCGACGGTTCGCTGCCGCAGCTGCAGATCGACATCGACCGCGACCGCGCCGCGCGCTATGGCTTGAACGTGCGCGACATCGACGCGGTGATCGAGACTGCACTGGGCGGGCGCCAGGTCGGCGAGCTGTGGGAGGGTGACCGCAGGTTCCCGATCACCCTGCGCCTGGACGATGCTGATCGTGACCTGCAGCGGCTGCGCACGGTCCCGGTCGGCATCGGCGATGGGCACACGGTGACATTGTCCGACGTGGCCGACTTCCGCATGGCCAGCGGCGCGATCAACATCTCGCGCGAGAACGCACAGCGGGTCAAGGCGGTGAGCATCTTCATCGCCGGGCGTGACATGGGCAGCGTGGTGGCCGACATGCGCAAGCGCGTGGAGGCCAGCGTGCAGCTGCCGGAAGGCTACCGGCTGGAGTGGTCCGGCGAGTTCGAGAACCAGCAGCGTGCGATGAAGCGGTTGGGCTGGGTGATTCCGCTGTCGGTGCTGATCATCTTCGTGCTGCTGTTCGATGCCTTCAAGGACATCAGCAGCGCGGCGCTGATCCTGGCCAACGTGCCGCTGGCGATGATCGGCGGCATCCTGGCCCTGTGGTTGACCGGCATCCCTCTGTCGGTGTCGGCGGCGATCGGGTTCATCGCGTTGTTCGGGCAGGCGGTACTGAACGGGGTGGTGATGCTCAGTCGCTTCGCCCAGCTGCGCGAGCAGGGCATGGACCTGCTGCAATCCGTGGTGCAGGGCTCGCTGCAGCGCCTGCGCACGGTGCTGATGACCGCGCTGCTGGCGATGTTCGGTTTGCTGCCGATGGCGACCTCGCATGCGATCGGTGCCGAGACCCAGAAGCCGCTGGCTGTGGTGGTGATCGGTGGCCTGCTGTCGGCGATGCTGCTGACCCTGCTGGTACTGCCCACGCTGTACTACTGGGTACACCGGCGCCGCGAGGACCGTAGCGCCTGACCCTGCTGTAGAGCCGAGCCCACGCTCGGCTGCTTCCGGCCTTTGCGCGAAGAGCAGCCGAGCGTGGGCTCGGCTCTACCGAATTCGCGCGTCACACGCAGGTGCGATCCGCGCCATGCGTGGATGCCGTCCGCGCGACCTACACCATCCCACCGTTGGCGCGCAGTACCTGGCCATTGATCCATCCGCCATCGGCACCGGCCAGGAAGGCCACCGCACCGGCGATGTCCTCTGGCGTACCCAGCCGCTCCAGGGGGGGCATCTTCGCCAGCCGCTCGATCAGCTCCGGCGATTTTCCATCCAGGAACAGCTCGGTAGCGGTCGGGCCCGGCGCCACGGCGTTCACGGTGATGTTGCGCCCGCGCAGCTCCTTGCTGAGGATCGCGCCCATCGTCTCCACCGCCGACTTGCTGGCCGCATACACGCTGTAGTTCTCCAGCCGGGTCCCGACCACGCTGGTGGACAGCGTGACGATGCGCCCGGCGTCGCGCACCCGTCGTGCACTTTCGCGCAGCACATTGAAGGCGCCCTTGAGGTTGATGCCGATCACCCGCTCGAACAGGGCATCGTCGGTGTCGGCCAATGGTGCCAACTGCAGTACGCCCGCGCTGTTGACCACCACGTCGATGCCGCCGAAGCGGACTTCGATGGCGTCGAACAGCTGCCGCACCGCCTGCGGATCGGCGACATCGGCCTGAAGCGCAATGGCCTGCGCGCCGGCTGCGCCGAGTTCGGCCGCCAAGGCTTCGGCGTCGCCGCGGCGGCCCGCATAGTTGATCGCGACCGCGTGGCCGTCGGCGGCGAGCCGGCGGGAGATGGCGGCGCCGATGCCACGGGAGCCGCCGGTGACCAGGGCGACAGAGCGGGCGGGGGAGAGGGTCATGGTGGCTTCCACTGGGCACGCCGGAGCGACGCAGGGCCATCTTCGCGCCATCGCACGTTCGGATAATCCTGCATAATCCGCCTACATCATCCGGATAGCCGAACAATGGACCGCTTCACGGCCATGCGCGCCTTCGTCCGTATCGTCGAGCGCCGCAGCTTCACCCGGGCCTCCGAGGACCTCGGGCTGCCGCGCGCCACGGTGACCGACGCGATCAAGGCGCTGGAACAGCGGCTGGGCGTGCGCCTGCTGCACCGGACCACGCGGCAGGTGGTGCCGACGCTGGAAGGCGAAGCCTTCTACGGGCGATGCCTGCGCCTGATCGCCGACATGGACGATGCCGAGGCCGCGTTCCGTGACGCGCCGCCGCGCGGCCCGTTGCGCATTGAAGTGCACGGCACGCTGGGCCGGCACCTGCTGTTTCCGCAGCTGCCGGACTTCCTGCAGCGCTACCCGGAGATCGAACTGGACGTCAGCGAAGGCGACCGCTATGTCGATCTGCTGAGCGAAGGCGTGGATGCGGCGTTGCGGGTGGGGACGCTGGCCGACAGCGATCTGGCGGCGCGCCGGTTGACGATGCTGCGCGAGGTGACGGTGGCCGCGCCGGGCTACCTGCAGGCCAAGGGCGTCCCAGGCAGCATCGAGTCACTGCTGGACGGGCATGAAATGGTTGGCTATCGCTCCAGCGCCACCGGCCAGCTGATTCCCCTGGAGTTCCAGCAGCGCGGGCAGGTGCGTTACCTGCCGCTGCCGGCGCGGGTGCGTGTGTCCGGCGCGGATGCGTTCCTCGGTGCCGCGCTGGCAGGCCTGGGCATCATCCAGGCGCCGCGCTACCGGATGGACCCGTACATCGCGCGCGGGCAGCTGGTCGAGCTGCTGCCTGATGCGCCGCCGACGCCAAGCCCGTTGAGCCTGGTCTACCCGCGCAACCGCACGCCGTCGCCGCGGTTGCGGGTGTTCATCGACTGGGTGGCTGGGGTGTTCGACCAGGCCGAGGTTGCCGGCCAGCGGCCGGCACTACCGGGCCCGGTCAAACAGAGTGGGGTATTGCTTGGGTAGTGCCGGCCGCTGGCCGGCATCACAGCGCTGCCAACGACCCCTGCATGCGATGGAAACTGCCATCGGTGGCGGTGAACCAGGCCAGCGAACGCCCGCCGACGAAGTCATCGACATGCACCACCGATGCGCCATCGGCTTCCTGCCACGAAATGGCATAGACCCCTTCGCTGATCTGCTGCCACTCGCAGGCGGCTTCGCCCTGCGCACCGGCATAGGCGCCGGAGACGATGGCGTACTGCACGTGGCGGCCATCGGCGCTGTAGATGTTGTCAGCGGCCAGGCCGTCATAGCGGACGCGGAAGCGCCGGCCAGCGAACACGGGCAGGTCGGTTGCAGCGTTCATCGAATCGCCACCGGGTTGATGTTGACCTGGGTCGAGCCCACGTACAGCGGTTGGCCGAGTACGAATAGGAATTCCCAGGCCTTGTCTCGGACCAGGGCACGGCTGTCGATCAGCTCCAGGTTGTAGATGCCGCGCTTGGCCAGCATGTACTGGTTGACCGGAAATTCCTCGGCACCGTTCGGGTTCGGGTAGACCTCCGAGGCCCAGGTGTCGCCACCGAAGGCGACGATGCCCTGGTCGGCCAGCCACTTCGCCGCCTCCATGCCGATACCCGGTTCCACGTCCAGGAATTGCGTGTTGTCCTTGCCGATCAGTTCCAGCCAGCCGGTGTTGAACAGCACCACGTCGCCCTTGCGCAGGCTCAGGCCCTGCTTCTTCAGCACGGCCTGGATGTCGGCCACGGTGAACTCGGTGCCGCCGGGCACGATCGCCTTGCCGTAGTACGCGGTCATGTCCAGCACCACGCCGCGGGTGACCATCGGCGGCACCTTCTCGACGCCGAGCTTGCGCACGCCGTCCACGGTGACGAAGTCGGCGGCCCTGTTGCCGTTGTAGTAGACGTTGTCGATGCCGATATGGCCGATGCCGTTGAGCTGGGTGCCAACGCCGGTCCAGGCGTTCACCAGTTCATCGTTGAAGGTGAACCTGTTGGGGCCCAGCGACCTGCCGGCCTGCTGGCCGACCTGCACGTTGTACAGGCGGAAGCTGCGATGGCGGAACGCGGGCAGGTTCTTGTCCACCGGCACCGCCAGCGGATAGGTCTTGCCGGTCCTGACCAGCGAGACCGCGCGCTTGACCACATCCGCGGTCAGCAGGTTGGCCGCGCCGATCTCATCGTTCGCGCCATAGGCAGAGGGATACCAGTCCTCGGCGGTGGCCTGGAAAGACAGCGGTAGGGTAGCCAGTGCAAGCGCGGCCAGGGTCTTCATCTTCATGGCAAAGCTCCGGTAACGGTCAGGCCGCCGCGGCGGCGCCGGCATGGGCCGGGAAGTGCGGCAGCACGTACTCGGCGATTTCGTGGAAGGTTTCGGCCAGGGGCCGTTCGTTGCGGCGGAACTGCAGGCCGATGTGGTGGACACCGGCCGCCTGCATGGCGCGCAGTTCGGCCAGCAGGGCGTTGCGGCCGCCGCGCAGGCCGAAGCGCCAGCGCTGCAGGGGGGCATTGGCATCGGCCACCAGGTCCAGGTGGATGAAGCTGGCATAGGGCTTGTTGCCGGCCACGGCGCGCCAGGCCGCTACACGTTGCGCATGGTCCTGTGGCCTGCCCGGGTAGGCCAGGCAGCCGTCCATGTGCTGGCCGATCCACGCCGGTTGCTGCTGGGCCAGGCCGGCCACGAAAAGCGGCAGGGCCGGGCCATCCGCGGGCAGCACATCCAGGCCCTGCGGCAGGTGCGCGGCGGCGCCTTCGCGCAACAGTGCGATCTGCTCGCGGAAGCGGCTGCCACGGCTGTCGAAGTCGCGGCCGAACAGCGGGTACTCCACCGGGCGGTCGCCGCTGGCCACGCCCAGCAGCAGGCGGTCGCCGCTGAGCCGCTGCACGCTGCGCGCCGACTTCAGGGTCAGCAACGGCTCTCGGATCGGCAGCACCACCGCACCGGTACCCAGCAGGATGTGCGCGGTGATGCCGGCCAGGTAGCCGAGGTAACTGAACACCTCGAACACCTGCGCCGCATCGCCGAAGGCCGGGTCGTACACCGGCACGTCGCGTACCCACAGCGCACGGAAGCCGAGACGGTCGGCCAGCCGTGCCAGCTCCGCATGGCGCTGCAGGTCCGGTTCGCCGGGCAGGCGTCGCGCGGCGCGTCGCGCCTGTTCGCCCAGCGGCGTCCAGTCATTGTCCAGCGGTGCTTCGATGCCGATGCTGAAACCCCCGGCCTGCAGCCGCGCCAACGCACTGCCCATGGCGAAGCTCCTCAGTCCCAAGCCGGGGCCAGGCCCGGCGGATCGACTTCGCGGCCGTTGCGGTCAAGCGCGGCGATCGCGGCCATGTCGTCGGCATCCAGGCGCAGGTCCTGGGCGAGCAGGTTGCTGGCCAGGTTCTCGCGCTTGGTCGACGACGGGATGACCGCGTAGCCCAGTTGCAGCGCCCACGCCAGCGCGACCTGGGCTACGGTGGCCTGGTGCTTGTCGGCGACGGCGGCCAGTACCGGGTCCTTCAGCACCTTGCCATAGGCCAGGGTCATGTAGGAGGTGACGGTGATGCCCTGGTCCTGCAGGAAAGCAGTCAGTGCCGGATTCTGCAGGTAGGGGCTCAGTTCGATCTGGTTGGTGGCGATCTCGCCAACGCCGACCACCTCGATGGCCTGCCGGGTCAGTTCGATGTTGAAGTTGGACACACCGATCTGGCGGGTCAGGCCCAGCGTCTTGGTTTCGGCCAGCGCGGTCATGTACTCGCGCAGTTCAACGCCATTGCCCGGCGCCGGCCAGTGGATCAGCAGCAGGTCGACGTAGTCGGTGCGCAACTTGGCCAGGCTGTCGCGCAGGCTCGGGATCAGCTTGTCGTCGGCGTAGTTGTCGACCCAGATCTTGGTGGTCAGGAACAGCTGGTCGCGCGGGATGCCGGATTCGGCGATGGCCTGGCCGACCTCGGCTTCGTTGCCGTAGATCTGCGCCGTATCGATCGCACGGTAGCCGACGTCGAGGGCGTTGCGCACCGAGTCGATGACGGTCTGGCCGGTCAGGCGGAAGGTGCCGACGCCAAAGGAAGGAACGCTCATGATGGACTCCAGGGACTTCGTTGAGAGCCGGCGGGCTCGGGACAGGGCGAAGTGTGGGCGCTTTACATTTGTTGATTAAGCCGTGTATACGGGAAATTCTTTTGCAACGAGGTAAATAATGAAAACCACCCTGGATGAGCTGAAGGCCTTCGTGGCGGTGGTCGATGGTGGCTCGATCACGGCGGCGGCCGAGGCGCTGGAGCTGACCATCTCGGCCACCAGCCGCACCTTGGCGCGGTTGGAGGACAAGCTGCAGACCACGCTGCTGCGGCGGACCACGCGCCGGCTGGAACTGACCGAGGAGGGCGCGGCGTTCCTGGAGTACGCGCGCACGATCCTGGCCACGGTGGACGAGGCCGAGGAACAGATGGCGGCGCGGCGGCTGCGGCCGGTCGGGCGCCTGCGCGTGGACGCCGCCACGCCGTTCATGCTGCACGTGATCGTGCCGCTGCTGGAGGGCTTCCGCGAGCGCTACCCGCAGGTAGAGCTGGAGTTGAATTCCAACGAGGGCATCACCGACCTGATCGAAAAGCGCACCGATGTGGCGTTCCGCATCGGCGTGCTGCGCGATTCGACCCTGCATGCGCGGCCGATCGGCCACAGTCGCATCCGCGTGGTGGCCAGCCCCGAATACCTGCGAAGGCACGGCACGCCCACGCGCGTGGAGCAGCTGCGCCAGCACGACCTGCTGGGCTTCACCCAGCCCAGCTCCTTGAACGAATGGCCGCTGCAGGATGCCGATGGCGGGCCTTTCGTGATCGCGCCGGCCATCGCTTCATCCAGTGGCGAGACACTGCGGCAGATGGCGGTGGCCGGGTTGGGCATCGCCTGCCTGTCCGACTTCCTGACCCGCCAGGACCGGCGCGAGGGCCGACTGGTGCAGCTGTTCGGCAAACAGACGCAGGACGTGCGGCAGCCGATCAATGCGGTGTACTACCGCAACACCGCGCTGGCCGCGCGCATCACCTGTTTCGTCGACCACGTGACGCAGACGCTCGGCCAGCGCCCGTTCGATGAATAAAGATCGGTAGAGCCGGCCGCTGGCCGGCTTCCCCATCTGCCGGATCACCGCCGCTGCCGGCCAGCGACCGGCACTACCGGCGGTTGTGCAGCGCGCGCCGGTTTCCGATATGCGCGCATGCCAGCAGCACGCCACCGCTGGCTGTCGCCACGCCGTGCCAGAGCAGCGATTCCTTCAACGGCAGGTACAGCGAGGCCGACAACAGCAGGATGGCGCCGACGCACGCCAACCGCAGGGGGCACCAGTACCGATGCCGATACACCCCGGCCGAGGTACTCGCCAAGGCCAGCGACGAGGCCAGCAGCGCGAACAGCCATTCCCAGCGCGACATCATCAGCAGCAATGTCATTGCGCCATGGCCGGGATGCTGGAACGAGCGCAGCGCCATCATCGCGGCCGGCACGAAGGCCAGCAGCAGGGGCAGGGCGATGCAGTGGGCGGCGCAGGCCAGGGACAGCCAGGCCCCGGCAAGATCGAAGCGGGGGTGCCAGCGTGCCGAACGTGGCGGCTGGGCCAGGGCCCTTGCGGGCGTCGTGGGGATGTGGTCCATAATGTTACATAGTAACAATTGGAGCATCCCCCATGAAGTCTTCTGCTGCTCTTTTCCTGCTGCTGGCGGCCAGCACCGCGCAGGCCCATGACGTCCGCCAGTTGGGTGCGCATGTGCACGGCCAGGCCACCGTCGATGTTGCGCTTGACCAGCAGACGCTGGAGTTCGCCCTGCAGGCCCCCGGCATCGGCATCCTTGATTTCGAGCGGCCGCCGGCCAACGCGGCCGAGCAGGCCGCGCTGGCGCGTGCGACTGCGCTGCTGCAGAGCGGCAGCTGGGTCACCCTGCCTACCGCGGCGGGCTGCCGCCTTTCCGGCAACGATGCCAAGGCCGAGGGCTTCGATGCGTCGGCTGCCGCGCCGCCGCCAGGCCAGCACCGGCACGCGGGGTTCAGCGCAACGCTGCAGTACCACTGCGCCAGGCCGGCCGAGCTGCGGGCCATGGTCGTGCGCCTGCCCGTACTGTTCCCGGGCCTGCACGAAGTGATCGTCAACAGCGCCACCGGACGTGGCCAGAACCGCAGCGTGTTGACTGCGGACAATCTGCGCGTGGTGCTGGCACCGTGAGCCTGCGACCGGTGATCGCGCTGGATGGCGTGCAGTTCGGCTATGGCCGGCGCCTGGTGCTGGATGTGCCGCGGCTGTGGATTGAGCAGGGCAGCAGCGTGCTGCTGCGCGGGATCAGCGGTGGCGGGAAGAGCACGCTGCTGGGCCTGCTGGCGGGCGTGTTGCTGCCCGGCAAGGGCAGCGTGGAGGTCGCCGGCCACGCACTGCAGGCGATGCGTGGCGCCGCACGCGACCGCTTCCGTGCCGACCACCTGGGCGTGATCTTCCAGCAGTTCAACCTGCTGCCGTTTCTCAGTGTGCGCGACAACATCGCACTGGGCCTGCGCTTCTCGCGCGTGCGCAGCGCGCGCATCAGCGGCCCGGTGGATGCCGAGATCACCCGCCTGCTGCAGGCCCTGCAGCTGGACCCGGCGCTGATGCAGCGGCGCGCAGGCACACTCAGCGTTGGCCAGCAGCAGCGCGTGGCGGCGGCACGCGCCCTGATCGGCCGCCCGGCGTTGCTGCTGGCAGATGAGCCAACCTCGGCGCTCGATCGCGACGCGGCCACCGCGTTCCTGCAGCTGATGTCTGCGCAGTGCCAGGCGGCCGGCACCACGGTGCTGGTGGTCAGCCATGACGACAGCCTGGAGCGGTTGTTCGACCGCACGATTGCCCTGTCTCAGATCAACCAGGCAGGTGCCGGCCATGCTTGAGCTTGCCTGGGCCAGCCTGCGCAGCCGTGCGTTGAGCGTGGGCCTGACCGTGCTGGTCATCACCCTCAGCGTGGTGCTGTTGCTGGGCGTCGAGCGCGTGCGCACGCAAGCACACGAAGGCTTCGCCAGCACCGTGTCCGGTACCGACCTGATCGTCGGTGCGCGTTCGGGGCCGGTGAACCTGCTGCTGTACTCAGTGTTCCATATCGGCGACCCGACCAATAACGTGTCCTGGCAGTCCTACCAGGCGCTGTCCGCAATGCCGCAGGTGAAGTGGGCGGTGCCGCTTTCGCTGGGCGATTCCTGGCGTGGCTACCGCGTGGTCGGTACCAGCGATGCCTATTTCGAGCACTACCGCTACGGCGCCGGGCACGTGCTTGCGTTCGCGAGCGGACGGCCGTTCGATGACCTGTATGACGTGGTGATCGGTGCCGAGGTGGCACAGGCACAGAAGGTCGTCCTCGGCGATGAGATCGTGCTGGCGCACGGCACCGGCGCGGTCAGCCTGGCCACGCATGCCGACAAGCCATTCCGTGTCGCCGGCATCCTGCAGCGCACGGGCACGCCGGTCGACTCGTCGCTGCTGGTCTCGCTGCCGGCCATCGAGGCGATCCATGTCGACTGGCGCTCGGGCGTGCAGCTGCGCCGCCAGAGCGTCAGCGCCGAGCAGGCGCGTCATCTGGACCTGACCCCGACCAGCATCACCGCCTTCATGCTCGGCTTGAACTCGCGCATTGCCACGTTCTCGGTGCAGCGCAGGATCAACGAGTACCCGGACGAGGCGATGCTGGCAATCCTGCCCGGCGTGACGCTGCAGCAGCTATGGCAGTCGCTGGGCACCGCCGAGCGTGCGTTGCAGCTGATCAGTGCGATGGTGGTGCTGCTGGGCATGGTTTCGCTGGTGGCGCTGCTGGTTTCGACCCTGCAGGAGCGGCGGCGTGAGATGGCCATCCTGCGTGCCACCGGGGCACGGCCGGGTTACATCGCTGGCCTGCTCGTGGTGGAAGCGGTGGCGACCAGTGCGGTGGCGTGCGTGCTGGCCCTGTCGCTGCTGGTGGTCGCCAGCATTGCCGGGCGCGGCTGGGTACTGGCCACCTTCGGTTTGTCGATCAGCCATGTGTGGCCGGACGGCCGCGAGCTGGGATGGGTGGCGGGGGTGCTGCTGATCAGCACAGTGGCCGGGCTGGTGCCGGCATTGCTGGCTTACCGGCGCACCTTGGCCGATGGCCTTTCACCGGGAGGCTGAGCATGCGATGGATGCGGGTAGTGCCGATGGTGCTGGCGCTGGCCGCCTGTGAGCGGCCGGTGGATACCGGTTTGCAGGCCTTGCCACCTGCGCCGGTTGTCGACCGCGCTGACGCTTCGGTTGCGGCAGAGCAGGAGCTGGACTGGTTGCAGATGATGCCCGAGGACGAACTGGCCGCGCTGGAGCGGGGCGAGGGCCCGGAGGTCGAGCACAACGGCAACCGGCGCATGCCGCAGTTCGGCACCTTCCGCACGGTGGACACGGTCCTGCAGCGACCGGTGCGCCTGCCAGGCTACGTGGTACCGCTGGCCAATGCGCAGGACGGGCGGCTGACCGAATTCCTGTTCGTGCCGTACTACGGCGCCTGCATCCACGTGCCGCCGCCGCCGCCGAACCAGATCGTGCACGTGGTGCTGCCGCGCCCGATCGAGATGCCGGACATGTACTCGCCATTCTTCCTGGCCGGCACCCTGCGTGCCGAACGGCTGGATGACGATCTGGCCGGCTCGGCCTACACCATGCGCGATGCGGAGCTGAGGCCGTATGAACCGTAGCCCCCTTTTGCTCATGCTGGGATGCCTGTGGCTGGCGGGCTGTACGTCGCCGGGCGGCGATGCCGTGGTGGTCACGCCGCAGGACAAACCGGCGCCCTCCGCCACGGCCGAAGCCCCCATTGACCGCTGGGACGCGCTGCGGCCCGACGAAGTGACCTATCAACGCCCACCCCCGCAGATCGGCCTGTCACGCAATGGCATGGACGGGGTGGGCGGGCTGATCGACGACACCGGCTCCGGCACGCCACCGGGACAGCAGATCGATCATTCCAGCCCGGACCGCGCAAGACAGTTCGGTTCTTCGCAGGTGGTCGATGCTGCCGATGGCCGCGCGGTGGACCTGGATGGCTACGTCGTACCGCTCGGCACCAACGATGCCGGCCTGGTGGATGAACTGCTGTTCGTACCGTTCTACGGTGCCTGCATCCACGTGCCGCCACCGCCGCCGAACCAGATCATCCACGTGACCCTGGCGACGCCGATCACGCTGGGCGATCTGTGGGATCCCTACCGGCTTGTCGGCCGCCTGCAGGTTAAGCGCTTCGACGCGGACATCGCCAGCGCCTCCTACGATGCTGCCGCGGCCACGCTGACGGCGATCCACAACTGATGCGCCGGCGCTGGATCATTGCTGCGGGGATGCTGCTGGGCGCACTCGTGCTGCTGGTGTGGTGGCAGCACGCCCCCACCGCGCCGCCGTCGGTCGCATTTCCGGCGCCTTCTTCCGATGCCCGCCAGCGCATCGAACAGCGCCTGGCTGATGACCACGCCTTCCGCAACGACGTGCTGTTCCTGCTCGCGGCAACAGTGCGCGACCGCTGCCAGGCGGCGCAGGCAGGTCTGTTGGCGCGCATGGCCAATCGTGCATCGCTGCCGGTGCTGGCGGCGGTGAGTGCGGTGACCCAGCAGGACCCATCGCTGGACCGGCCGATCTACCAGTACATCCAGCATCGCGCTGATGCGACGCCGTGCGGCCAGCCGCTGCAGATGCCGCTGGCCGGTGGGCGCAGCATGGCCGTGGACATCGAACAGTACGCACGCACGTTCCCGGACAGCTACTTCGACCCGCAGCGCAGCAGCGAACCACGGGATTTTGATGGGGTGTCGTTGCAGCAGCGGGCCGGCAATGCCTGCAACAGCGTGGTGTATTCGGTGTTGCCGCTGGGTGGCACCGATTGGCGGTGCAGCAGCCTGCGCGCCAATGCCCGGGCGCGGGTGCGCGGGCTGTGCGAGGACGAACTGCGGCGCCAGCATGGGAATACAGGTGGGGAGCTGGACATGGCCGTAGGGCAGGGCATGCAGGCGGCCGTGGTATCAGCCATCGCCGCGCTGCCGGAAGACTGCCGGTGATGATCCCTGACACCGGCCACACTCGGCAGGAGCGGCGCGGCAACATGAACATTGGCCGGACCCCAATCTGAACCAGTGAGACTGTTTCCATAACTATACCGGATATCCTGTATAGTTATGGTGGTACTTCACCGCATCAGGTTCTCCCATGGCTCTGTCCCAGCCCTTGGCCGGTGCTCCGGCCCTGTCGCGTGCCCGTCGCTGGGCACTGTTGTTCACCGTCGCCGCCGGCCTGCTGCTGGTCACGCTGGATAACTCGGTGCTCTACACCGCACTGCCCACACTGACTGGGGAACTCTCGGCCAGCGCCGGCCAGGCGCTGTGGATCATCAATGCCTATCCACTGGTGATGGCCGGCCTGCTGCTGGGGGCGGGCACGCTGGGCGACCGCATCGGCCACCGCCGCATGTTCCTGATCGGCCTGGTGGTGTTCGGCGTGGCGTCGCTGGCAGCGGCGTTCGCAGCCAGCGCAGCGCAGCTGATTGCCGCACGCGCGTTGCTGGCCGTCGGCGCGGCCGCGATGATGCCGGCCACGCTGGCGCTGATCGGCCTGAGCTTCCACGAAGAGCGCGAACGCAACATCGCCATCGCCATTTGGGGTTCGGTGGCCATCGTCGGTGCGGCGCTCGGCCCGATCATCGGTGGCTGGCTGCTGCAGCATTTCTGGTGGGGCTCGGTGTTCCTGATCAACGTGCCGGTGGTCGTGGTCGCGTTCGTGGCCACGCTGCTGCTGGCACCGGAAGGCCAGCGCGACACCTCGCGGCCGTGGGACCTGGTTTCGTCGCTGCTGGCTCTGGCGGCACTGTCCGGCCTGGTGCTGGCGATCAAGTCGCTGATCGCGACGCCGCCGTCGTATGCGCTGGGCGCAGGCGCGCTGCTGTTGGCCGTCATCAGCGGCGCAGCGTTCGCACGCCGCCAGCATCAGCTGCCGTACCCGCTGCTGGACTTCGCGATCTTCCGCAACCCGGCGTTCCTGGCCGGCACGCTGTCGGCAGTGTTCACCCTGTTTGCGATGGCCGGCCTGCAGCTGGTCACCACCCAGCGCTTCCAGCTGGTGGCGGGCTTTACGCCGCTGCAGGCGGGCCTGCTGGTGTCAGTGGCGGCGCTGGGCAGCCTGCCCAGTGCGCTGCTGGGCGGCAGCATCCTGCACCGGGTGGGCCTGCGCCCGCTGATCTGCGGCGGCCTGGCCGCAGGAGCGCTGGGCGTCGGCGTGGTGGCGTTCGGCTTCCCGCACGGCCTCGGTTGGGTGATCGCCGGTATGGCCATCACCGGCTTCGGTATGGGCGCGGCCATCTCGGTGGCGTCCACGGCCATCCTCAACAATGTGCCGGCGCACCGGGCGGGCATGGCCTCGTCGGTGGAAGAAGTGTCCTACGAGTTCGGTGGCCTGTTGGCGGTGGCGATGCTGGGCAGCCTGAGCGCAGCGATGTACAGCGCGTTCCTGCCGGTCTCCGCCGATATGCCCGCGCTTGCCCGCGAGGGTTTCACCCAGGCGCTGCATGCCGCGCGCGCGAGCGGGCAGGGTGATTGGTTCGCACTGGCTGCGGCGGCATATGACCGTGGCTACCAGAGCGTGCTGCTGGTGATCACGGCGGTACTGGCGCTGGGCGCGACGATCCTGGCGCACCTGCTGCGTGGCCGGGCCGGCAGCCGTGAGGGCGCCGCCGATCGCGTAAAATGACGCCATGAGAACCAGCAAGCGCGACCGCATCCTCGACGCTGCCGTCAACGTGATCAATCGTGACGGCGTGCGTGCGGTGACCTTCGAGTCGGTGGCGGCCGAGGCCAAGCTGACCCGCGGCGGCCTGCTGTACCACTTTCCCTCGCGCGAGGCGCTGCTGCGCGGGATCGACGAGTACCTGGCGCAGGCCTGGGAGGCGTCCATGGAAACGCTGCTGGGCAAGCGTGCGGACGAAGCCTCGGCGCTGGAGCGTTACCAGACCTTCGTGCGCGTGTCGGCCCAGAGCGCCACCCGTGCCGAACTGATGTTCATGCTCGAATCGGCCGACCCGGAGGCGGGCGAGCGTCCGTGGGGCCCGGCGGTTCAGCGCTGGGCACCGTCCGCGCCGGAGGCCGGGAATGTGGATCCGACGACGCTCGACAATTTCGTGGCACGCCTGGCCGCCGACGGCCTGTGGATCTACGAGGCGATGTACGAAGGGCAGCTGGATGAAGGCGTACGTGCCCAGGTGGCCGAGCGCATCGCCGGGCTGCTGGCAAAGTCTGACGGCACGTCCAGTTGAGCGGCCGGCCGGCGCGCAGACATCGCCCGTGGTAGAGCCGACCGCGGGTCGGCTGCTCTGCGGCCAAGCCATGAAAACCCCGCGCTTTGCGCGATGGTCGGCCAGCGGCCGACCCTACCCTGACGCATTTACCGAGCCTGCGTGGCGCTCGCGGCCAGCCACGCCCTGGGCGATGCCCCCAGCCGCTTGCGGAACGCCTTCGACAGTGACGCGGTATCGGCAAACCCCACCTCGATCGCCACCTGCTTGACCGCCACGCCGGCCCGCAGCTGCGCGCAGGCCAGGCTCAGCCGCCAGTCCAGCAGATAAGCGGCCGGCGTCGCCTGCATCACCTCCTTGAACACGGCCGCGAACGCACTGCGCGACATGCCGGCGGTCGCGGCCATGCGCGGCAGCGTCCATTCGTCCTGCGGCGCCTGGTGCATCGCCACCAGCGTACGAGCCAGCCGCGCATCGGACAGCCCGCGCATCAGCCCATGGCTGACGCCCGCTGCATCCGGATGATCGACCACCCAGCGCAGGATCTGGATCAGCGCTACCTCGAACAGGCGGTTGGTCAGCAGCCGTGAACCGCAGCGCTGGCGATCGGCCTCGGCAAACAGCAGCTGCAGGGTGTCATCCAGTTCGCCGATGGCCGCCAGCGGCACCACCATCACCGGTGGCAGCGACTGCACGATCGGATTGCGCGCACCGCCATCGAAATCCAGCGTGGCGCAGGTGAAATCCGGGCCATCCAGCGGCGCGTTGAAGAACACATGGTGCAGCGGCTGCGGGTACAGCAGCAGGCTGGGTGTGTCGATCTTCAGCCGGGGCAGCGCGATATCGCCGTCGGGATGGCGGACTTCCATTTCACCCTGGCGCAGGATGTGCAGGAACGCACGACCGGGCTGCGGCTCGAAGACATGCTGCCCGCACAGCGGGCCACTGTGGAACAGCGCCGCCTGCACCCGGAAGCGTTCCAGCAGGGAGGAGAGGCGATCTGGCGCAGGGGCGGCGGGCATGCTCATGGACGTATGGACAACATGTGTGGCGAATTACGACTGATGCGTCCGGAGAGTCTCCCTAGGATGAGCGGGTCGTCCAATCCCGGGCGCTTTCCCAAGGAGATCCACCCTGTCCCGTGTCCCTCTGATCGATGCCGCCAACACCACCGCCGACCGCCAGGTCCTGCTGGGCCAGGTCCACGCCGCTTTCGGCGCCACCCCGGCCATGTTCCGCGCCGTGGCCAACTCGCCGGCCGCCCTGAAGAGCATGTGGGGTTCGTTCGGCGCACTCGGTGGCGGTCGCCTGTCGCCGCTGCTGGGCGAGCAGATCGCCGTGGCCATTGCCAACCGCAATGCCTGCGAGTACTGCCTGGCCGCGCACACGGCACTGGGCCGCAAGGCCGGCGCCAGCAGCGAGCGGATGGCTGCCGCACAGATCGGCCAGTCCAGTGACCCTGCGACTGCCGCTGCCCTGGATTTCGCGCTGAAGGTGGTCGAGCAGCGTGCGCAGATTGCCGACAGCGATGTGCAGGCGCTGCGCGCGGCCGGCTTCGACGATGAGCAGATCGTGGAGATCATCGCGCATGTGGCGCTCAACCTGTTCACCAACTACGTCAACGTCGCGTTCGACGTGCCGGTGGACTTCCCGAAGGTCGCGCTGCGCTGAGGTCTACCGGGCCGGGGGCGCTGTGCTCCCGGCCATCTTCAGCGGGCGTGGCCGTCGTCCGCCTGCAGCCGCTCCGGATGGGTATACACATTGAACCCGCTCTCCCGCGCGAACCCGACCAGGCACAGGCCGGCGCTGCGGGCCAGGTCGATCGCCAATGCGGTCGGTGCCGAGACTGCAGCCAGCACGCTGGCACCGGCGCGCACCGCCTTGCTGACCATTTCGTAGCTGGCCCGGCTGGAAATCACCAGCAGGCCGCCTTCAATGGTGTGTTCGTTGTGGTGCAGCGCGCCGATCAGCTTGTCCAGCGCGTTGTGGCGGCCGACGTCCTCGCGGACCCAGCCGATGCGCCCACTGGCATCGGCCCAGGCGGCGGCGTGGATGGAGCCGCTCACCGCATTCATCGGCTGGTGCTGCGCCAGCGTGGCCACCGCGCGCTGCAGAGCGGCGGCGGCATAGCTGCGTCGTTCGCGGACCTGCGGTAGTGGGCGCAGCACTTCCTCCAGCTGGCGCGTGCCGCACAGGCCACAGCCACCACGGCCGGGCAGCAGGCGTCCATTGGCCGGGTCCAGGTCGGCACCGGATGCCTCCTCGGCCACGGTCATCTGTAATTCGATGCCTTCCAGCTGCGGGCGGATCTCGATCGACAGCAGCTGCGAGGGCGTGTCGATCAGGCCCTCGCTGAGCGAGAACCCGAGCGCGAAGTCTTCCAGGTCGCACGGGGTGGCCATCATCACTGCAAAGGGGGCATCGTTGTAACGCAGCGCCACCGGCACTTCTTCGGCCACCATGTCGACCTGCTGCTGTTGCCTGCCGCCGCGCCAGCGCTGCAAGGGGCGCTGGGCGGTGCCGGCAGGCGGGATGTGCGGCGGGATCGAATAAGGCATGCAGCGCGTCCGGGCAAGGGGGAAACGCGGGCGGGCCACCGCCTGCGGTTTCGAGGATAGCGCAGTGGTCGCGTACAGACGCGGCTGTAACCGTTGCCCTGGCAGGTTGTGCTGAAAACAGCCAGTGCCCTCTGGCGAAGCGGCGTGGGCCGTGCTTGACTGTGGGGCTTGCTGCGCAGCCGAAACGACCGCCCGCCGGCGTCGTGCCGTTCGTTGCAGCGTTCCTCCCGCCGACCTGCCTTGGCATGCTGGCCACGTTGAATGGAACGCCAGCCTCGCCGTGGCGCGAGGCGCCGGCAGCCGCCAGTTCCCCGCAACGGGCATCGCCGCCGATGCCTGACCCGTTGCGTCCCCCCATTGCGTGATTTCCTGCAGGCGCTCAAGCGCCTGCCATGACTGTTCGACTTTTTCTCGACTCTGCCTGCGACTTCGATGCGCGGGCGGCGGGCTGCGTTGCCCGACTCTGCAAAGGAATCACTCCCTATGCACCGTACTCTCTCCCTCGGCCTGCTGCTCGGCACCGTGTTTGCCACGACCGCCTGTGCACGTGTCGCCGAAGAATCCGCCGCCGCACCGATCGCCAGCGCAGCATCGGTGGCACTCATCCAGGCCAGCCCGGCCAAGGTCGATCCGGCCTTGCCGGTGGCCATCGTGCACAAGACCGCCAGCTGTGGTTGCTGCGGCATCTGGGTCGACCACCTGAAGGCCGCGGGCTTCCAGGTCAATGTGCGCGACACCGATGACATGAATCCGATCAAGGTTCGCCTGGGCGTGCCGGTCGGCAAGGCCTCCTGCCATACCGCCGAGATCGGCGGGTATGTGGTCGAGGGCCACATCCCGGCCGAGGACCTCAAGCGCCTGCTGGCCGAACGCCCGGTCGCGCGCGGGCTTGTGCTGCCCGGCATGCCGGCCGG